>JAHJSQ010000014.1 GCA_018830325.1 Gammaproteobacteria bacterium | reverse complement strand
AAATCGTCAGCGCGCAGGATGCAGCGGCCTCCGGGTGTCTTTTCTTTTGGATACTTTTCTTTGGACAAGCAAAGAAAAGTATCGCGGTTGTCGGTCCGCGAACCGACTACACATAAGCGTCGCGATAGCGACACAAAGCCTACTTCGGACTTCAAATAGGCTGAAGTTTAAACGTAATCAGGTACATTTATATTCCTTGACGGTTTTTTAATCAAAAGGAAGTAACTTCAAATTTACGCGAACATAACCTAATTTTTTATGCCGACGCCTTTATGCAACAAATACAGACTGAATAGCGTGAGAAAAACGATAAAACCGCCGGTTATCGCAAATGCTATTTGAATATCGACATCGGTCACGTTGATCAGACCGTAACGAAACGCATTGATCATATAGAGTATCGGATTACCCAACGAAATTTTCTGCCAGATGCCGGGCAGCATCGATACCGAATAAAACACGCCGCCAAGATAGCTTAGCGGCGTCAACACAAAACTGGGAATGATCGCAATATCATCAAAGCTCTCGGCAAATACCGCATTGATAAAGCCGGCCAACGCAAACAAAGTTGCAGTCAACAGGAATACGGCAACAGTAACCCAAGGGTGCGCGACATCGATTTGAGTAAACAACAATGAAATTGCAGCGACTACCAAACCAACCATGATGCCTCTAACGATACCGCCGCAAACGTAACCGGCCAAAATTACCCAATTCGGAACCGGCGCCACTAACAATTCCTCGATATGGCGCTGAAATTTAGTCGAATAAAACGACGATACGACATTCGCGTAGGAATGACTAATCACCGACATTAAAATAATTCCGGGTACGATGTATTCCATATAACTGGCCCCATCGATCGGGCCGATACGATCGCCGATCAATTTACCGAAGATCAAAAAATACAACGCAGTCGTCACGGCCGGCGGCAAGAGTGTTTGCGGCCAAATTCGCGTAAATCGGCGCACTTCTTTCACCACGATGGTTTTGAATGCAATAGCGCTATTCATTAACTAGCCCCTTGCTGCTTAGTCGAATCGATCAGATCCATAAACAATTGTTCAAGCCGATTCGATTTATTTTTGAGACTGGCGACCTGGATGTTTTGTTCGGACAGCGACGCAAACAATTTATTCAGACCCTCTTCTTTCGGCACTCCGACATCCAACGAAAAATCGGATAGGCGTTCGATATGATATCCAGGTATCACCGGCGCCGATACCACTGGAGCGGCCAGGTCCAAAACGAAATGATTGACATGCAAACGGGCCAATAAGCCGGCCATATCGGAATGCTCGACAATACGCCCATGATTGATGATGGCAATATTGCGGCAGAGACTTTCGGCTTCCTCCAGATAATGTGTCGTTAAAATGATCGTCGTACCCTGCCGGTTGACTTCCTGCATCATTTCCCACATAGAACGCCTGATTTCGATATCGACACCGGCAGTCGGCTCGTCCAAGACCAACAACTTTGGCGAATGCACCATCGCTCTGGCAATCATCAATCGTCGCTTCATGCCACCTGACAGACGCCTAGAAACATCGGTGCGTTTATCCCATAAATCCATTTGTTTCAGACAAGTTTCGGTGCGACGGATCGCTTCTTTCCGCGGCATGCCGTAATAACCGGCCTGATTGAGCACAATTTGCTGCGGCGTTTCGAATTGATTGAAGTTAATCTCTTGCGGCACGATGCCGATACAGCTTTTCGCGAGATCGCGTTGTTTTTTTAAATCATAATCGAATATCGTCACATCACCGCTAGTTGCGGTGACTAGAGAACTGATAATACCGATTGTGGTAGATTTACCGGCGCCGTTCGGCCCAAGCAGCGCAAAAAAGTCGCCGTCTTGAACATCCAGATCGATGCCTTGCAACGCCTGAAAACCGTTATTATAAATTTTAGTGAGATTACGAATGGATAGGGCATTCATCGGAAAAGTAAGACTTAACGCAAACCAGCAAATAAGTTAAATTAGGCGCCTGCCTGCCGTATATACTTCGCGCGGCCACATTTTCGGTAAGCTAACGCGCTCTTTTGTCCGGTAGCTGCCTTACCTACATGGATGTAGGTAAGGGGCGTGAGCAGGAGCGGAAGCTTTGCGAAAACAGTTACATAGCTTAGCTTAACGCCTGTTTTCGCGCCTTGCTACCGAACAAAATAGCATTGCCATAAAAGCCGAAAACATGACCGCACGAAGTATATGACGATACGCGCGTTCGGCGTCGATATTTCGATTTGGCAGAAAAACCATGCAATTCTATCAGAAACCCAACCTTTTCGCCGACTAAACTGGAAAGACAGTGCCTCAAAAAATACCCGAAATCGTAGCCGCCGTGGACCTCGGTTCCAACAGTTTCCATATGATCGTATGCAGCCTAAAAGACGGCAAAATGCATATTATCGACCGAATCAAAGAAATGGTCCGATTGGCGTCCGGCCTCGATAAAAAAAATCATTTGGATTTGATCACACAAAAAAGAGCGCTCGAATGTCTTGAGCGATTCGGTCAACGCATTGGCAATCTTCCTTCCGAAAGCGTTCGATGCGTCGGCACCAGCACCTTACGCAACGCAACGAATTCAAGACAATTCATTCTCAAGGCCGAGCGTGCTTTAGGCCACCCGATTCATGTCATTTCCGGCGTCGAAGAAGCGCGCTTGATTTATCAAGGTGTCGCCTACAGCTTAAGCAGCAGCGCCACCAAACGATTCGTAATGGACATCGGCGGAGGCAGCACCGAATATATCATCGGCACAGACGATAAACCGCGTATTAAAGAGAGCTTGAATATGGGCTGCGTGTCGGTCAGTAACTTGTTTTTCCCGGATGGAAAACTGTCCGTACAAGCGGTCAATAACGCACTGCTATTTGCCCAGCAAAAACTCGATCCGCACCAAAAAAGTTACAACCATAAGAATTGGGATGAAGCGATCGGCGCTTCGGGTAGTTTAAGAGCCATTCAAAAGGTTCTGGAAGCGACCGGTTGGAGCAATAACGACATTACCTTAGAAGGCCTCGACAAACTCATGGAGCGCATCAAGTCGGTTAAGCATATCAATGACTTGAATTTACCGGAACTCGACCCGGAACGCTTGCCGGTATTCCCTGGTGGCGCCGTGATCGTCGCCGCAACCTTCAAAGCCTTGGGCATCGAACAAATGACGGTATCCGACGGCGCATTACGCGAAGGTCTGGTCCATGATTTATTGGGGCGCATCTATAACCGGGACATCCGTTCCGATACGGTGCACATGCTATGCGAGCGCTATCACACCGATCAAGCTCATGCCGACCGCATCAAAAATACATTACACACGATGCTGAAACAAATCGAACTTTTTCGGGACGATGATAACAAAGAGAACGGTATCAACTTTTTAGATTGGGCTGCCGACTTGCATGAAATGGGCCGCGACATCGCTCACAGCCAATATCATAAACATGGCGCCTATATCATCGCGAATGCCGACCTGGCCGGTTTTTCCAAACAGGATCAAGCTATAGTGTCGGTTTTAATTAAATCGCATCGCAGAAAATTTTCAATGAAACGCTTCGAAGGACTGTCCGAACCATGGCAACAATATGCGCCATTCATGACAATATTGCTGAGACTTGCGATATTGCTCCACCGCAATCGTAATGACATTGAATTACCCGAGTTTTCAATAACAATTGTTAAATCCAAACTGAAATTAACCTTTCCTGAAGGTTGGCTCGACCAGTCGCCGCTGACCCGTGCCGATTTAAACAAAGAGGCCGATTATTTAAAGGCAGCCGGATTCAAACTATCCTGTTGCTAACTTTTAATGTTACTGCTTACCCGTTTTTTATTCGCTTTATTCACCGCGCCGCCGGTACTTTTGGCCATAGTCATGCTGTATGCCGTAGAACCCGAACCTTCGGTTCGAGCCGATTGGCAAATGAATGACGAGGATGTCGAACGGGCTAAACAAATTTTCGAAGGCAGCCCGGTTAGCGACAACATCAGAACCATCGAGCTGAACGAACGGGATTTGAACATAGCGCTGAACTACATTCTCGATAACTATCTAAACAGCAATTCAATACTGACACTTGATGATACATCGATCGGTTTTAAAATATCGCTGCACTTACCGAAAAATCTTTTCGGCAATTATCTTAACCTTCAGTTCAACTTAGCCAAGACGAACGGCTCGACACACATTCACTCATTAAAGATCGGGCGCGTCGATTTCGCCGACGAACTTGCCGGATGGCTGATTAAAAAAACGATCAAGTATGCCCACCTGAAACAGCACTATATATTGGTAACCGAGCAAATTCTGGATTTTCATTTCAATAAAGAAAGCCTGAGACTCACCTATATCACCGACCCCGCTTTCGCCGAACACACAGCCGATTTATTGCATCGCGCCAAAGACCGTCAGTCGATGATCTTTTATCAACAAAAACTGACCGAAGTGATCAATAATCACGACCCTGACTGGCTTTTATCGCTCGCCGATCTAATTCAACCGCTGTTTAAACTCGCCTACCAACGATCCAGCCTCAAGACGGCTATCAAGGACAACCGGATCGTGATTTTTACGATCAACAGCTATGTCAACAAACATGAAACAATGCCCTATCTGCCTAGAAACATCATTGCCAAGCCGCGCACTGAATATCCGGTATTTTTATATCGAAGAATTGATCTAGCAAAGCATTTCATCGCATCGGCAACGCTAACAGCGACCGGCGGCGGTCATTTGGCAAATATGATAGGAATGGAAAAAGAACTGAGCGACGCAAGAAGCGGCAGCGGGTTTAGTTTTGTCGATTTGGCCGGCAACCGGGCCGGCATGCGTTTCGGCCAATTGGCAGTATCGAGTCCGGAAAATGCGCGCCGTCTGCAGCGGGCGATGGCTGAAATTAAAGACTACACGGCGTTCATGCCGGATGTCAGGGATTTTCCGGAAAACCTCAACCGTTCCGCGTTCAAAAAACAATACGGCTCGGTTTACAGTCCGAAATATCAGGAAATGTTGATGGCGATCGATAAGCGTATCGATCAACTAGAGATCTATCAAGATTAGCGAACGTCTAGCGCACCGAGCTAGACGTTCGAATTAAATAAAAGCTTATTTGGCAACACGCCCCGGAGTACCCGGTAAAGTCGGCATGCTTTGTTTTGGAAATTGCCCCGTCAGCCCATTCAAGAACGCAACGATATCTTCAATATCCTCGTCCGGTAAATCTTTGTCCAACTGAAGTTTACCCATCAATTTAACGGCTTTCTCCAAAGTATCGACCGAACCGTTATGGAAATAAGGCGCGGTTAACGCTACATTGCGCAAAGTAGGTACTTTCCACATATGTTCGTCTTCTGGTTTATTGGTAACTTCAGCACGGCCTTTGTCTCTTTTGAATTTATATTGCGCTTCAAAATAACCGTTACTGTTCACAGGGAATTTTTGATAAGTGCCTGCACCGTTAAATGCCGGTCCGCTATGACAAGAAGTGCAACCCAGCTCAGCAGCTTTGTTCAGACCGCGAACTTGTTGCTCGGTGAGGGCCGATTTGTCGCCTTTGACATATTTGTCATAAGGGCTGTTTGGAGTAATTAGCGTTCTTTCATAAGCGGCGATCGCCTTGGTTGCGTTTTCCTGGCTGATCGAGTTTTCACCGAACACTTTGGTAAACGCCTCCTGATAACCTTCTATGGTTTTCAAGCGGGCAACCACATCGTCCCAACTTTTCATGCCCATTTCGATAGGATTGGTCACAGGGCCTGCCGCTTGGTCTTCGAGACTCGCCGCGCGGCCGTCCCAAAACTGGACTTTGTTGAAAGCCGCATTCCAAACGGTCGGCGCGCTTCTGCCTCCGGTTTGACCGTTTACGCCCATGGAATTCGGGCGATTATCCTCGCCTCCGAGCATGGTGTTGTGACAAGAAGCACAAGACACAGTACCCGTTGAAGACAAACGAGGGTCATGATAAAGCATTTGACCTAATGCCACTTTTTCAGCAGTCGTTGGGTTATCGGCGGGCTCCGGTGCCTTCGTAGGTAATGCCTCCAAAGCATAAGCACCCGATACGGAACCGGCTAAAACCAGAGCTGTCACCAGCGAACGAATTTTAAACATACTATCCTCCTAATTATTATTAAACGACGAGAGTCGATCGGTATAGCCGGAAAATCAATTCACCATGAATGATCAAACCGGCTTTGCACACTGCACACGAATTGTATGCCAAGCAATCAGTTAGGTAAAACCGAAATCGTTACTGGATACAAATCGCGCCAACCGCGTACAGTGGCGTATTCAATGCCCTAGCCTCATTCCGACAAGTTGCGATAAGCCGACCGGAAATAAAGCAACGGAGAACCTGATCGGCACACGACATCCTGCACTTCCCCAACCATGATCCAATGGGTACCCGCTTTAACTTTTTCGACGACCTTGCATTCCAGACTTGCGAGGCAGTCGTTTAAAATCGGCATACCGCAAATGCCATTTTCCCATGACACATTCGCAAAACGCTCTTCTTGACTGGCGCCGCCGGCAAATTGATTGGAAACCTCTTCTTGTTCCGCAGTGAGAATATTGACCGCAAAATGCTTGCTTTCTTCAATACCGTCTCCGGTATCCGCATTCTCATTGATACAAACCAAAATTTGCGGCGGTTCCAACGAAACGCTGCAAAAAGAAGTTGCCGTCATGCCTTGCGTCCCGTAGCGTTCGGTATTTGTTGTAATAACCGTCACACCGCTAGCCCAAAGTTGCAGAGCGTTTTTAAATTCATTTGCTTCAACAGCCATTTTTTTCTTTGTATCCTTTTTAAGTGATCGGACAGATGCCGATTGAACATAAGGCCGAACATTATAGGATAAATTGTTTTTATGTTGAAAAACTAAGTCGGATTTCGAGACAATATGCCAACGAAACGAGGCAAATATAAACCCAAAAAATGGCTAAGTGACAAGCCTTGTAGGGTACGATATGCGTACCATGGCACTTATAAGTAGTCATTTTCGTGGACTGACTATCGGATTACTGTGAAAGTTCGCGGATTCGGACTCTGTATTGCTGTTTCCCAAGCTCTGCTTATCGCTGTTTCCCAAGCTCTGCTTGGGAAACGATTCCGCTAGCTCTGCTTGCCGTCACGAGAAGCAGAGCTTCCGGGACTGCCTTCCCAAGCCGAGCTTGGGAAGGAGCAAAATCTTGGGATATTGAACATCAGTGACTTCGAAATCGCGACGAAGGCGTCGCTCCCACAAGGGGCCGGATGCTCTGTGGGAGCGATCCCCAGATCGTCCCTCACCTAACGCTAGGTGAGGGAAAGTCGGGAACGTTGGGCGACAAAAAATGGTATCGAGGCCTCATTGGCTAAGATAGCAAAACAGTAATTTTTTTCTGGTTCCCACGGTCCTCCGTGGGAACCCATACCTTGTCAGCCGAGGCAGGATCGGTATGCATTCCCACGCTGGAGCGGTGGGAACGAGGAAAACGGTAATTTTTGACTTATGTATAACGATGAGAGCTCTGCTTGGGAAGGAGCAAGCCTGTAGCCCGTATGCAGCGTCAGCGGAATACGGGGCAGGCATGGCTTCGAAAGCCCCGGATTGCGCGAGCTCCATCCGGGCTACGCAGTTGAACTTTCATTTACCGGGGCGATGACCGAGCCTTCATGAACGTTAGATTGAAAGCTTGCAAACCTAGCTTTCGTAGCGTTGCCTCAACATTTCAATTTCTTCGAGCAATTCGAGCACCAATGCCGCACCGGGGAGGTTTATGCGAAGATCGCGCTGAAGCCGTTGAACGGCTTGAAGCCTTTTCAGTGCGTCCGCCCCGAAACGCCAGTCGCCGATTCCAGAACCTTCAGGCTCCAAAACACCCTCCTCGACCAGTTCGATAACCCACTCGGCGCTGGTTTGTCCGAGCCGGCACAATTCAAGCAACGTAAAACGGGTATTATCATCCAAAACGATCACGCTGCTTATGATGACTTCATTGCTCATATTAGACTCCCATCCCGACTCTCGGATTCAGCGGCATCGCTCTTGCCATTTGTTCGTATATCGCTTTATCGGCATCAGACTTGGCTGGAGGCACGACAACTTTCAAAACGGCAAACTGATCGCCGGGCGGATTGCCGGGTAAGCCTCGCCCTTTCAGCCGCAGCTTATGGCCGGTTTGCGAACCGGGCGGTATTTTTAATTCGACCGAGCCGCCCAGCGTCGGCACGGCAACTATTGCGCCCAATGCAGCCTCCCAAGGCGTTACCGGCAGTTCTAAATAGATATCGAGCCCTTCGGCATGAAAATAACGATGCTTTCTGAACGCAACTTCGAGATACAAATCGCCTTGCCGCCCTTTTCCGATGCCGGGTCCGCCTTGACCGGTCAATCGGATTTGTTGTCCGGCCTTAACGCCTTTGGGAATTTTGACGTTCAATGTGCGCGTTTTATTGATGATACGCCCGGCATCATCGATCTCAGGGATTTGTAGACTAATTAGGCGAGAAGCGCCGTGATAGGCATCTTCGAGATCGATCAGAATTTTAGCGCGATGATCTTGTCCTTGTGCTGAAAAATTCCGGCTATAAGTCTGTCTGCTTGCCCCGAACGGCGCGCCTCTCCCGAACAGCGTTTCGAAAAAGTCGCTGAAACCCGACGTATCGCCGCCGGTAAAGCCGCCGCCGGAAAATTCGAAACCGACATCCCAATCGGGCGGCGGCGTAAACGGCTGGCCTTCGCGCCATTGACTGCCGATGCGGTCGTAGGCCGCTCTTTTTTGAGGATCTTTCAGGACTTCGTAAGCCTCGCCGACTTCCTTGAATTTTTGTTCAGCATCGGGCTCCTTGCTGACGTCGGGATGGTATTTTCGCGCCAGTTTACGGTAGGCGCGCTTGATCTCGTCCTGAGTCGCGGTTTTTTCGACACCCATGATTTTGTAATAGTCTTTGTATTCCATCGAAAAACCTTTCCTTATCTGTTTCTATGCCTCAGGTTTCATAGCTCCGGCGTATGGAGACGAGACGAGTTCAGTGCCGCTCCTGCGGCACGGGACGCAGAGCGTCCCGGACTGCATTCCCACGCCGGAGCGTGGGAACGATAATCGATAGCGCCTCAACGACTGCCTTGCATCAGGCCCCGAATTTTTGCGACCAACTCGGCTTGCATGCCTGGCGCGGGTTCGCAATCGCCCATCAATAACGGCAAAAGCAACGAATCTTCCAGATTCAGCAAGGCTAGAAACGATTTTTTTTCGTCGTCCCCGGCGGCCAAATAACCATACTCGAGATAATTGATCAGCATGATATCCAGCTCCAGCGTGCCGCGTCGGCATCTCCAGCGAAGTTTGGCCAATTCGCTCATTACCCCAGTTTTCGTTGCACCAGCAGTTTTTTAGTTTCCGCTATCGCCTTGGCCGGATTCAAACCTTTCGGGCAAGTGTCGGTACAATTCATGATCGTGTGACAACGATACAGCTTGAATGGGTCTTCCAATTCGTCGAGACGTTCGCCGGTTCCTTCATCGCGGCTATCGACGAGCCAACGATAAGCCTGCAACAAAACGGCCGGACCCAAATAACGCTCGCTGTTCCACCAATAACTCGGACAACTGGTCGAACAGCAGGCACACAGCACGCACTCGTAAAGTCCGTCCAATTTTGCCCTGTCCTCACGGCTTTGCAGTCTCTCGGAGTCGGCCGGCGGCGGCGTTTGCGTTGCCATCCACGGTTTAATCGAAGCGTATTGCGCATAAAAATGCGTCATATCGGGAACCAAGTCTTTGACGACCGCCATATGCGGTAACGGAAAGATCTTGATCGTGCCTTTATATTCGTCGATCGCCTTGGTACATACTAAGGTATTTTTACCGTTGACATTCATCGCGCAAGACCCGCAAACCCCTTCACGGCACGAGCGGCGGAAAGTCAAGGTGCTGTCGATCTCGTTTTTGATCTTGATGATCGCATCGAGCACCATCGGGCCGCAACTGCCGACATCGACTTCATAAGCATCGATACGCGGATTTTCACCCGAATCGGGGTCCCAGCGATACACCTCGAATCGCCGGACATTCGTTGCGCCGTCGGGCGCCTTGAAAAATTTGCCCCGGGTCAACTTGGAATTTTTCGGCAGTGTAAACTCAACCATCAGTAAACCCTCTCTTTCGGCGGAATGGCTTCGACTTCATCGGTCAAGGTATATAAATGCACCGGCCGATAGTCGATTTTGACTTCATTATCGTTTAACCAAAGCAAACTATGTTTCAGCCAATTCGCATCGTCGCGCTGACTGAAATCCTCACGCGCGTGCCCTCCCCGGCTTTCGGTTCGATTCCCGGCCGCAGCCATCGTTACGACGGCTTGGCTCATTAAATTATCCAATTCCAAGGTTTCGACTAGATCGGTATTCCAAATCATCGACTTGTCGGCCACGCTCACATCGGCAAGGCTTTCTCGAATGGCTTTCAGTTGCGTCAAGCCCTCCGCCAATGTCGAACCGGTTCTAAAAACGGCAGCCTTGCTTTGCATGACGCGCTGCATGTCGAGACGGATCTCGGACGTTGTACGACTGCCGTTGGCGTTTCGCAATTTGTCGAAACGTTCCAACGCCTTGTCGCATGCATCGCTCACGAGCGGTTTATGCGCTGTGCCAGGCTTGATCAATTCGGCGCAGCGAATTGCCGCCGAACGCCCGAACACGACCAAATCGAGTAGCGAATTGGACCCCAAGCGGTTAGCGCCATGTACCGATACGCAAGCCGCTTCGCCTATCGCCATCAAGCCCGGTATCACCTTGTCGGGATCGCCGTCTTTCAACGTAACGACTTCGGCTTTGTAATTAGTCGGAATACCGCCCATGTTGTAATGCACGGTCGGAAGTACCGGAATCGGCTCTTTGGTGACATCGACGCCGGCGAATATCCGAGACGTTTCGGCGATGCCCGGCAAACGTTCGTGAATAATCGCAGGATCCAAATGTTCGATATGTAAATACACATGATCCTTGAGCGGACCGACGCCGCGGCCTTCGTTGATCTCGACCGTCATCGCCCGGCTCACGACGTCGCGGGATGCCAGATCTTTCGCCGACGGAGCGTACCTTTCCATGAAGCGTTCGCCTTCGGAGTTGGTCAAATAACCGCCTTCCCCGCGCACACCTTCGGTAATCAAGCACCCGGCGCCGTAAATCCCGGTCGGATGAAACTGCACGAATTCCATGTCCTGTAACGCCAAGCCGGCCCGCAGCACCATCGCGTTGCCGTCGCCGGTCACAGTATGCGCCGACGTACAAGAAAAATAACTGCGCCCGTAACCGCCGGTCGCCAGTACGGTCATGTGACCCTTGAATAGATGCAAGGAACCGTCATCCAAACACCAAGCCAGCACGCCCCGGCATTCTTCGCCTTCCATGATTAAATCGAGCGCGATATATTCGACGAAAAATTCGGCATTATGCTTCAAAGACTGCTGATACAAGGTATGCAAAATCGCATGACCGGTCAGGTCGGCCGCCGCGCATGTGCGTTGCGCCTGACCTTTTCCGAAATGCGTGGTCATGCCGCCGAACGCGCGCTGATAAATCTTGCCTTCCGGCGTTCTGGAAAACGGCACACCGTAATGCTCCAACTCGATCACGGCCGGAATCGCCTCGCGGCACATATATTCGATCGCATCCTGATCGCCTAGCCAGTCCGAACCTTTGACCGTGTCGTACATATGAAAACGCCAGTTGTCTTCGCCCATGTTGCCGAGCGCGGCGCTGATGCCGCCTTGAGCGGCCACGGTATGACTGCGGGTTGGAAAGACTTTTGAAATACAAGCGGTCTTCAAGCCTTTTTCAACCATCCCGAAAGTCGCGCGCAGCCCCGCACCTCCCGCGCCGACCACAACCACGTCGTAACTGTGTTCGATAATCTTATAACTTCCCGTCATGTTTAGCCTGCTAGAGATATTTGTAAAACAGCGAACAATGCCGCGACAGCAATTGCCGTAAACAGTAAATGGCACGTCCAGACCGCACTCATTTTCGCACCTTCGGTGGAAACATAATCCTCGATGACCACTTGCACGCCCAATGCCGCATGGAAGCATACCGCTAAAATCCATAGCGCGATAACAACCGTATTAAGCGGTGCCGCCAGCCAGCTTACCGTTTCTTGATAAGTCGCGGTGGTCGCCAGCTTGATCAAAACAATCAACCAATACGACAAGGGTATTAAAGCTACCGCGGTGACGCGTTGCAGCCACCAATGTTCGGTGCCGGATTTAGCCGAACCCAAACCGCGCGCTTTCGAAATCGGAGATCGATATTCCATGCTTGACTCCTAAAGAATGAAAAATGCAAAGGTGGCTGCTGTCAAAACCAGCGAAACGAAAAGCTCGATTAGCGCATAGCGATTCAATGTTTCGTTGTCGAAACTGCAACCGGCATCCCAAATCAGATGACGAACACCGTGACACAAATGAAAAAGCAAGGCATACATGAAACCCCAAAGCACGATTTTCAGCAAAATCGAATCGGTCATCGCCTGCATTGCCGAGAAGGCTTCGGCGCCGCCCGCAATCGCATAAAGCATGCATAAAAACAGGATCAAACCTAAAGAAAGCATGACACCTGTCATGCGATGGGTAATGGAAATGAGGCCCGTCAAGGGCAATCGGTAGACTTGTAGATGAGGGGATAAAGGTCTGTTAGTACTGTTCATAACCGCCGCCTGCTGTTATTGAAAGCCACATACTACCCTTAGCATAGGGAATTTTCCAGGTTAAAAGTCGATACACCGGCCTTTCTTTTCCCAATCGCCGTATCGGGTCGGCTCAGGGCCCGGAGCGCCTCCTATTTCGGGAGTAGAATTCGGTGGCTTTGTACTCGTATCGACAGGCGTTTTTTTGTCTTGCTCATTCATTTGGCGTTCTTTATTCGGGTCGTTTTTCATGTCGTTTACTCCTAAATTATATTCCACTGTTTTCCAAGCTCCGGCTTGAGAAACACACCCCAGAAGCTCCAGCTTCCAGTGACCGAAACAACCGCAATCAATCCCGACTCGCTCGCTCAATCTTCCTTGATCGTCGGGAAGCTAGAGCTTCCTGAACAGGTTACCCAAGCTGGAGCTTGGGTAACAGCATATTTTGCTCTTTCCCAAGCTCCAGCTCTCATCGTTATACATAAGTCAAAAATTACCGTTTTCCTCGTTCCCACCGCTCCAGCGTGGGAATGCATAACGATCTTGCCTCGGCTGACAAGGTATGGGTTCCCACGGAGGACCGTGGGAACCAGAAAAACCCGCCCCGCACGGGATTTCGTTCGATTTCCAAATCTTAAACCAGCCTAGGTATAGGGCGGCAAGATTTTGCCATCGATCCCGTCATGTTATTGACGCAATCAATTCATAATATTGATATTATAGGTTTTTTTATTTTTGGCACGATCATAGCTTTAATCCTAAAAACAAATCTTTATCGAGGATTTAGCCATGCAAAAAAAAGCCGCCAATCTCGCCGTTGTCAGTAACAACACATTCGAAGCCTTCAAAGCGGATAATTTGACTCATTATGACATTAGCAGCGCTTTGCAAACTACACTGGAGTTCGATGAGCTAATCCATATCTTCAGTAATAAAATTCAAAACCTGATTCCACATAGCGGTTTTGTTTACAACAACGATGAATTCGGTCTTGAAATCAAAAACGGCATAGTGACTCGAAGCTCATGCTCTTATGCAATGAAGGTCGAAGAACAGCAACTCGGCGAACTCAAATTGATGCGCCGTCAGAAGTTTTCCGAACAAGAATTAAAAATGATTGAAACGCTGCTTTGTTGCTTGATTTATCCGCTCAGAAACGCGACCTTATTTCAACAAGCGATGAATCTGGCATTTACCGATGTGCTGACGCAAACACGGAATCGTTCCGCCTTCAATGACACCGTTCGCCGCGAAATACGCCTTGCACATAGAAACGGCAACCATCTATCGGTAGTATTTATCGATATCGATCATTTCAAAAGCATCAACGATAACTATGGCCACCAATGCGGCGATCTTGCGTTGACATCAATCGCCAAATGGATCAATGAAAGCATTAGAAGCAGCGACATCGTGTTCCGTTACGGCGGCGAGGAATTCGTCGTGCTTCTCAGCGAGACCGATTTAGAAGGTGCCGAATTGTTGGCGGAAAGAATTCGGCAAAACATCGAAAATCATATTTTCGCTTACGGGCTGGAGACGATACGCATGACCGCAAGCCTCGGCACCAGTACTTTACACGGCGACGACACACTAGACGAATTCATCGACCGGGCCGATCAAGCCATGTACCGAGCCAAACAAACCGGCAGGAACCGCGTCGTTACGGCTTAATGATGATTTTTCGCCTGAAACCAAAGCTCCAGCATCATCAACTAGCTGTTTCCCAAGCTCCAGCTTGGGAAACACACTCCGGAAGCTCTAGCTTCCAGAGATCCTCACCATTGCCGAACCACTTCAATCATCCCTTCTTGCCCTAAATAATTTCGTGCACTGGAATAACGCCAGTGCTCCGGCTTATCCACATAGCCTCGTTTAACAGGGTTTTGATGAATATATTCCAGCTTTTGACGCATGACTACCTCTGACTCTATTATTTGCGGATGGCTGCCTTCTTCCCAAACCTGATAGTCGCTCTCATGCTTGTGTACCCGTTTAAACAATGCCAGTAATTCCAATAACCTATTTGAACGATGCTGTTCAAGATAGGCAATGAGTTGTTTTGCCGTGTATGATTTAAATCGCTGGATATCACGGCTTAAATTTTCGGATGCGGCAATCAGATGTAAGTGATTTTCAAGGATGACATAACCGTATAGTTGAAAATTGTCATTGCTCTGGAGATAGCGCCAGGAGTCAAGCACGATATCGACTAGTTTTGGATTTGTGAACAATGGTAGCCAGTGGTTTATCGTTGCTGTCAGGAAATGCGGGCAAGGGTTAGTTAGCACTCGATAACTGCTTCTTGGCATATTTGCGCTCCGTTTTTTTCGGGAAGCTAGAGCTTCCGTGACCGGTTTCCCAAGCTGGAGCTTGGGAAACAGCGAAACCGCGTCGTTACGGCTTAATGATGATTTTTCGCCTGAAACCAGAGCTCCAGCATCATCAAGATCCAAATCAATTCGCCATAATAGGCTGCGTGTATGCTCTGGTGCATCTTGACAGCATGATCTAGAAAATCGGCGCGAAAATAATCGCGCTTTTTCAAGGCGCCGATACTATCGTATGCCAGCTCTTTCAACGGTTGATGGTCCTGCAGCCAAATCCCGAACGGCAAACCGAAACCATGCTTAGACTTGTTAATAATGGCTTCGGGCAAAAAATCGCGCATCGCTTGCTTATAAAACCAACGCAATTGCTGACCTTTCAACTTTTCCGAAGACGGTATCCGGCAAGACAAATCGACAATCGCGTTGCTCAGTAAGGGGTATCGCACTTCGACACCGATCATCTCGCACATTCGATTGACCTTGACCAAATCGTTATCATGCAAGGTCGTTTTCCAATCCATGTACAGCATACGGTTTAAAGCCGAAGCATTTTCCGGTCGGTGATAACAATCTCGCAGACTCTGAATTGGCCGGTCGATATCGATACCTGTCAAAAAATCGCCGGTAAATATCTCCTGAGCCGGATGCCGGTTCATGAAGTTATAGTCTTGCAAACGGTCCGGCAACGGAACTTCGGCCTGCTCGACATAGCGTTTGGCTTTAAAAAGAATTTTATTTTTCAGCAGCACATCGGGCGTATTGTACAAACCGGCTCTCAACAAAGTCCTAGCAAAACCGGGTATTCGATAATAGCGATTAAACAACAATTGTTTCGCATAGCGTTCATTGCCCGCGTACAACTCATCGCCGCCGTCGCCGGCCAGCATTACCTGAATGCCGTTGTCCTTAGCCAATTTGGCGCAATAATAAGCCGCCAACGCCGACGAATTGCCGAACGGCTCATCGTAATATGCGGCAATCTTCGGCACGGCGGCCACAGTATCGTCCGGCGTCACATAATATTCATGCGGCTGGGTTTTGAAACGCTCAACGGCAATACGCGCATACTCGATCTCATCGTAGCCTTCAACCGGAAAACCCATCGTAAAAGTTTTGGCTTGCTCCGGATACACTTTCGACAACGCACCGGCAACGCTCGAACTGTCCAGCCCCCCGCTCAAAAAAGCGCCGGTCACATTCGAATCGGCAGCCGACTGCCGGACAGCTTCTAAGATTTCATTTCGTAACGCTTGCCCGGATTGCTCGAGCGAATAAGCCCCTTGTTCGGAAAAAACCGGCATCCAGTAATACTGCAGAGCGATTTTTCCATCTTGATAAGTCAATAATTGCCCGCCTTCCAACTTTTGGACTTGCCGATAAATCGTATGCGGGCTCGGACAATGATGAAAATAGACATAATCGTAAATCGATTGGCGGGAAATCTCCGAACTGACTTCAGGGTGCGCGATGACACTATCGGCCGTCGAACCGAACACGATTCCGTTCGGCGTTTGCGCATAATAGAGATTGTTTTGCCCTAGGCGGTCTGTCGCCAACAACAAGCGTTTCTCGTATTCATCTAACAACATCAAGGTAAATGCGCCCTGCATATCCTTGATAAAATCGGCACCTTTAGTTTTATAGTTTTCGACAATCGCTTCTAGCGGCCCGAAACCGTGCCCGGTAAGCGCAAGCAGGCAATCCCGCTGTTTAAGCGACCGTTTATCATCGGAGACTAAAGCAAACGATTCGGCTATGCCTATGCCGATCGTTTTTTTAGTCGACTCGGGCGCGCAACTTTTCAGCGATTCGGCAAGCTCAGGCGCTTGATTTCGATCGATACCGGTACCATACCAGCCAGCAATAAATCCCATTTTTCACCCTTTAATCGATTTTTGTTTTTCTATTATACCTTTCGCACTTCAAGTTTCTGCAGTGTTTAAGGAGGCACCGGGGGGCTCGACTAAGGCTTTGCCAGCATGGATGCTGACATAGAGCCTACATGGACGTATTCACGGCGTCCTTTGACGGGCACCCCGGCGCCGAATTTTGATCTACGATAGGCATATTCGCTTAAATTCGGCAACCAAAGTATCGACACGATGATGCCACGCGTTCTGCTCGGCATAATGCCTGATCGCCTGCCTGTCCCACTGTTTATTCAATGCATCCGATAAAGCAAGTTGTAATGCCGATGAATCGCCGAACGGCACGATCGCACCTAATGACGCATCATTGACGACTTCACTATTGCCGCCGACATCAGTGGTTATCACCGGCAAACCGCAAGCCATCGCCTCCAAAAAAACATTGGCCCATCCTTCATTGGCTGTTGACAATACAAATATATCTGATGCCGACAACGGCGATTTTAATTGTTCCGAAGGCAACGGCCCTAAAAAGCGGACATGGTTTTGCAAATTCAAGTCGGCAACTTGTTGTTCCAATTGCTTTCGATTATTACCCTCGGCGCAAGCCCCGCCGACGATCAAATACATCAAGTCGGGAAATGCTTTGAGCAATAACGGCAATACTTCGATAACGCGATGATAACCTTTGCGATCGACCAATCCGCCTACCGATATTAATACTGGCGCACCTTCAGGCAAATTCAAATCCCGCCTGGCTTCGGCGCGATCGACCGGTTGAAACTTATCGGCATCGACGCCGTTACCGACGACTTGTATTTTGTTCGAATCGATGCCCAACGCAACGACGTGACGCTTGAGCGAATCGGCCACCGAAAATATTTTCGTGGCCCTCTGCAAGGCCGAAACAATCCGAAGTTTGCGTGCCGGAAACTTCGACAAACTGACTTCAGTCCCTCTTAACGTAATCGTCACCGGCACCTTGAACCGTTTACCGAGCCAGGTCGCGGCATAACCGTCCGGATAGGCGAAATGCGCATCGATCAAATTAAATCGGTGTTTCCGCTTCAATCGGACCATGGTCGGCAATGCACCCAAAGCCATCATAAAACCGTCCCACTGCTTTAAAAACCCCGGAATCGACAAAAAACGAGGATAATAAACCTCAACACCCTGTTGTAATTCGAATTTCGGCGGCTGAGGACGAAAACCGGGCTTCACCAAACGGATCAGGCTTTGCAACGGAAACCAGGCAACCGGCGAAACGACGACAATCGGCAATTGCTGACCGACCCGAAACATGCGCTCACGAATGAATACACCCGAATTCGGTTGCGCGGAACTGGGAAACAAAGAACAAAAAACGACGAGGCGAGGAGTTTTATCGGTCATGAACAATCATTTTTGGAGCAAGCGTTGATAGACATTTTGATAACGGCTTACGCTATAGGCCCAATTCCGTTTTTCCTCGACGAAACGGCGCCCGTTCGCGCGAATCGCATCCCATTGGGAACGATTATTCAATAAGCGCAGAACCGTTTGCGCGAGACTTTCGGCATTTCCCGCTGCAAATAAATAACCGGTCTTTTCATCGTCGATCAATTCCTTATGCCCGCCGACATCGGACGCTATGACCAATCGCCCTTGCGCCATCGCCTCCAACGGTTTGAGCGGCGTGACCAAATCGGTCAAACGCATCGACAGGCGCGGATAAACGAAAATATCGACCTGATTGTAATAGTCTTGCACTCGATCATGCGGCACTCGCCCGGTAAAAACGACCTTGTCTTGCAAACCCAAATCGCGGGCCTTTTGCTTGATCGCGTCATCCTGAGGACCGCCGCCGACCAACAATAAACGAACATCCGGAATTTCCTTCAGAATCGAGGGCAAGGCATCGAGCAAAAGAGGAATGCCTTCATAGGCATAGAACGAACCGATAAATCCCAATACCACCTTATCCACCAACCCCAGTTGTTCGCGCAATGGCAGATCAGGCTCGACGTCGTAACTGAATTTATCGATATCGACCGCATTCGGAATTACGGTAATTTTGCTATCGGCAACGCCCCGGCCGATAATGTCGTTTCGCAAACCTTCGCAGATCGTCGTCACGGCATCGGCATTTTTAAACACATGGGTTTCCAGAAAATGAGTCACGCGATAACGCAAACTTCCTTCGGTCGTCGATCCGTGATCGACAGCAGCGTCTTCCCAAAACGCTCGGCATTCATAGACCAATGGAATCTTGTGTTTTCGTGCCGCTTTCAGAGCAGCCAATCCGTTCAACGCGGGGGAATGCGCGTGCAGAATATCGGGGTTGATTTCTGGAATGATTTCATCCAAGCGTTTACCGAGCGATTTTACAATCGCCCATTGGTTCACAATCGGCCAATCGGCCCAAAAACATTGCGGCATCGGCGACCGGTAAAATAGTAACCCGTCGACTTCTTCAACCGCTTGCTCGGTAACTTTATGCTTTGCCGAAGTTACATGAAATGTTTGCCAACCAAGTTTCTTTTGTTGTTCTAAAATAGCACGGGTTCTAAAAGTGTAACCGCTATGCAGTGGAATCGAATGATCAAGTATGTGCAGTATTTTCATTTTTTGTTGTTATTCAAACTCGACACGGCCATCCCTGAGTTTGTAATGTATGATTAAGTTTAGCCCGAAAATTGCGTCAATATACACTATCTTTTTTAGCAACGAGTTACTTGCACCACAAATTCAAACAAAACTCTCATGAACTTACTAATATTAGGTAAAAACGGACAAGTCGGACGGGAACTTCAACGAACGCTCCTGCCTCTCGGCGAAGTTGCCGCATTCGGCCGCGACGAAGCAGATCTGCAAAACCCTGACGCATTACTCGATTTACTTAAAGAACGTAAACCGGAAATTATCGTCAATGCCGCCGCTTACACCGCTGTCGACAAAGCCGAAACAAACGAGAAAGCCGCATACGCAATCAATGCCGAGGCGGTCGATGTCTTGGCACAATACGCAAAAACCCACGGCACCTTACTCGTGCACTACTCGACCGATTATGTATTCGACGGCGTAAAAAATGAAGCCTATCTCGAAACCGATGCAACCAACCCGCAAAGCGTTTACGGGAAATCGAAACGCGCGGGCGAAGAAGCCATTTTAAATACCCGATGCAATACACTGATTTTCCGAACCAGCTGGGTATTTTCCGCGCAAGGCAATAATTTTATTAAAACCATCCTGAGGCTCGCCCAAGAACGCGAAAATATTAATATCGTGGCCGATCAATTCGGCGCGCCCACTTGCGCCGAACTCATTGCCGATGTTACCGCTCATGCCATTATCGGCTTTCGCCGCAATCAACTAGCCGGAGGCATATATCACTTGACATCCGGCGGCGAAACTACCTGGCACGGATTGGCCTGTTACGCCGTTCAACGAGCCTACGAAAACGGAATGCAACTTAAGCTTAAACCTGAAAACATACAGCCGATTCCAACCGAAGCCTATCCGCTTCCTGCCCAGCGTCCGAAAAACTCGCGCTTGAAGACCGACGCACTCGCCAATTCCCTGGCGTTACATTTTCCGGATTGGCGGTTATATGTTGACCGAGTAATCAGAGAATTATGCATTCGAGATTAAAACGTTATGAACAAAAACTGGAGCAAACCATGACCGCAAGCTCACTTACCACTCAAAAACCGCCTCCAACTCGAAAAGGGATCATACTGGCGGGCGGTTCAGGCACCCGACTGCACCCGGCAACACTTGCGATTAGCAAACAATTACTGCCGGTTTTCGATAAACCGATGATTTATTATCCGCTCAGCACGTTGATGCTGGCTGGAATACGCGACATCTTGATCATATCTACCCCCCAAGACACGCCGCGTTTCGAACAACTGCTCGGCACCGGAGAACAATGGGGATTAAACCTGCAATATGCTGTACAAGCCTCGCCCGACGGACTCGCCCAAGCCTTCATCATCGGTCAATCATTTATCGGCAACGACTTAGCGGCATTGGTGCTAGGCGACAACATTTTTTACGGTCATGACCTTCATCAATTGCTCGGTAATGCAATGAAGCGCACCGAAGGCGCCACGGTATTCGCATACCATGTGCAGGACCCCGAACGCTATGGCGTCGCAGAATTCGACAATAACGGCAAAGCGTTATCGCTGGAAGAAAAACCTAAACAACCCAAATCCAATTATGCCGTGACTGGCCTTTATTTTTACGATAACGATGTCGTCGAACTCGCTAAAAACCTTAAACCGTCTCCTCGCGGCGAACTGGAAATAACCGATTTAAATCGGCTCTATTTAAACGAAAAAAAACTCAATGTCGAAATCATGGGACGCGGCTACGCTTGGTTAGACACCGGCACTCACGATTCGCTGCTCGATGCCGGTCAATTTATTGCCACCATAGAACACCGCCAAGGATTAAAAGTCGCCTGTCCTGAAGAAATCGCCTACCGGCAAAAATGGATCGACAATACCCAACTCGAA
This sequence comes from Gammaproteobacteria bacterium, assembly GCA_018830325.1. Taxonomy (GTDB): domain Bacteria; phylum Pseudomonadota; class Gammaproteobacteria; order Methylococcales; family Methylomonadaceae; genus Methylotuvimicrobium. The sequence continues at coordinate 6,268 of JAHJSQ010000014.1, read as the reverse complement.
CGATTAGCTCAGCCTCTCTCAAAAAACGGATATGGGCAATATCTATTACGGATTCTTAACAACGAAAAGGTTTTTTGATGAAAGTCACACCGCTCGCAATCCCCGACGTTATTCTTATAGAACCTAAAGTGTTCGGCGACGCTCGCGGCTTCTTTCTGGAAAGTTATAACCAGGAGTCCTTCCGGCAAGCCTCCGGGCTCAATCAACAATTCGTTCAAGACAATCACAGCCGCAGCTCCAAAGGAGTCCTGCGCGGCCTACACTATCAACTTGCGCCAAAAGCACAGGGCAAACTCGTTCGAGTCGTAAGCGGCGCCGTATTCGACGTAGCGGTCGATGTCCGAAAAGGTTCCTCGACTTTCGGTCAATGGGTCGGCGCCGAACTCAACGAAGAGAACCATCGGCAAATGTGGATTCCCCAAGGCTTTGCACACGGCTTTGTCGTTCTCAGCGAAACGGCCGATTTTCTATACAAAACCACCGACTACTACGCACCGGAACTCGAACGCTGCATCGCTTGGAACGATCCGACCATCGGCATACAATGGCCGGCAAACATCAACCCGGTCCTTTCCGACAAGGACAAAGAAGGAAAAGCGCTAAATGAAGCGGAGTGTTTTGAATAAACTGTAGGTATTTGAGCGTTAGCGGCTTTCCCTCACCTAACGTTAGTTGAGGGACGACGAAGGCGTCGCTCCCACCATCGCTGTAACCCTTTGTGGGAGCGATCCCCTGATCGCGATTTCGAAGCCAGGCGCCTTTGCTGTTTCCCAAGCTCTAGCTTGGGAAACCGATACGTGAAGCTCTAGCTTCGCGATACAAATGAATAAAAAACAAATACCTCTGCAGGACGGAGCTACAAGCCCCGTCCTGCCTAAGAGGCGGTGGTGAAATTAGGCATTGCCATCCACGTCACTGAATTCGACCAATACCTGACGGAATGACGCGTCAATTCCTTAGATTGGCGCTTATGGTTGCAAACCCCGTTTTCTGCTGTTTCCCAAGCTCTAGCTTGGGAAACCGATACGTGAAGCTCTAGCTTCGCGATACAAATGAATAAAAAACAAATACCTCTGCAGGACGGAGCTACAAGCCTCGTCCTGCCTAAGAGGCGGTGGTGAAATTAGGCATTGCCATTCCTTGGCACTGGATTCCGCCAGAGATTGGCGCTTATGGTTGCAAACCCGTTTTGCCAAAAACCCTCATCTATAGAGTGAAAGAACACCAAACCCTTTTCCAGTAAAATTACAAACAAACCATGCTAATCATTATCACCGCACTACTGACAATATGGATTTTACTCACCATAATCCTTTTTGTTTGGAAGCGCGACCTATTCTTAAAAACCTGGCAAGAACCTTATTTCGCCGATACGCCGATATTAATCGAAAGCGACGACTGGGGGCCGGGCGGCGATTTTCATGCCGACCGCCTTGAGGCCCTGTTGAAAGCCTTAACCGAACAAAAAGACAGCGCCGGACGCAACGCCCTATTGACCGCAGATGTCGTGCTGGCCGTACCCGATACCGCTGCGCTAGAAAAAGCATCCGGCGGCGAATATCCGAGAAAAATACTCGACCGCGATTTCCCCGGCATTTATCGAACGATGCAAAAAGGCATCGAGAACGACGTATTCGTCCCGCAATTGCACGGATTGGAACATCTAAACGGCGAAGCCTTCGTTAAACTCTGCCGAAATAACGACCCGCGCACGGCAAATGCACAAGCCGATTCTCACTGGTGGGACTGGGAAACGCTCGACTCGCCTTTGCAAGGGCATTATGTCGATGGCAGCAACTTACCGACACAACCGGTCGACGCGAAAAAAGCACGTAAAATCATCGAAACGGCCACCGAAACCTTTCAACGCTTGTTCGGCCAGCCCACTTTAACGACCGTTGCCCCTTGTTATCTCTGGAACGAAGACATCGAAGCCGAATGGAGCCGCCATTCGATAAAAGCGATTCAAACAGCCGGCTACCGCTGTCCCAAAAGAGCACACGACGGACGCTATATTCAAGACAAGCAATTAATTAGAACCGGCGATATCAATGCCTTCGGACAAGTTTATTTAGTCAGAAACGTCATGTTCGAACCGGTCGACGGTAAAAACACGCCGGACAGCGCCTATCAAGAAGCACTACAAGCCTACAGACAAGCTTTACCCGTTACGATTTCGACCCATCGCTACAACTTCACGCGCACTGAAAACGAATTCGAATTTTCGCTCGCGGGACTGAAGATTCTATTGAATAAACTGACGCAAAACTTAAGCGGAACGCGCTTTCTATCCTCGGCGGAATTGGCCGAAGCTCTTATTTCGCCAAACAGCCCTGTAGTCAATCGCTTCAATCAAAAAACGCTGCCACCGATCGAGCGAATCAAAGGCCCAGCCAAACTCAGCCCGTTTTTATACCGGCTTTATTATCGACACCCGAAACTTGCCATGATCGGTAAAATAAGCGGTTTAATAGTGCCCGGCTGGCTAATTTGCCAATATACCTTAAAAAAAACCATTAAATCATGAACATCAGCGTCGTCATTCCTGCCTATAACAGTGCCGAATTTATTGCCGATGCGGTCCATAGCATCCTAAAACAAACTCGACCCATCACTGAAATCATAATCGTAGACGACGGTTCGACCGACAACACACAACAAATCGTCGAAGCTCTGCCCGGCCCGATCACTTATGTCAAACAGCCCAATCAAGGCCCTTCGGCGGCCAGAAACACAGGCATCAAGGCCGCAAACAGCGAATGGATCGCTTTTCTCGATGCCGACGACCAATGGACGTCTGATAAAATCGACAAACAACTTAAACTATTGCGAAAAATCCCGGAGCTCGTGTTGATAGCCGGCGACATGGCCGAGATCGACAAAAGCGGTCAATTGATTACTGAATCGGTCTTGGATAAACACCACCTGTTAAATAAATTTCAAGCAATCCAAGACCGAGCAATCCCAAACGCACTAGCCGAACTCGTCACCAAAAACTTCATTCCCACCGGTACCGTGCTGGTCAACAAATCGGCACTCATAGAAGCAGGCTTATTCAATCAAGCCATACGTTTCGGCGAAGATTTGGAGCTATGGGCAAAAATCGCCGCGAAACATCCGATCTCCTGCATGCCTGAAATTCTGATGCTACGCCGACAACACGGCAACAACGCCACACAACTGACAGCGCCGCTGCTGAGCGATCTAGCCAAAGTCATGACCTCGATCAGAAATTACGCCGCAAAAGAACTGTCATTACAAAATATCGACCCCAACAGGCTCGTCGCCAATGCCTATGCCGACTTAGGCTACTGGCATTTTAGCGAGTACGATTTAATTGAGGCCCGGCAAGCATTTTCGGCCAGCCTCAAAGAAAAGCCGAATAAACGCGCCCTGCTCTACTGGCTAGCCTGCTTAATGCCAGCAGGAATAGTCAAGATGTTGCGCAAAATAAAAAATCTATGACCGACCAAACCAATCAACCAAAAAATCAGTCCTGATTAGCAAGATGCTTCAGCTTGCCGAAGCCAAGTGTCCGAGCGAGGTCCAGTCGTAGCCGCAAAAACTAAAATATGCTGCTACCCAAGCTCCAGCTTGGGTAACCTGTTCTGGAAGCTCTAGCTTCCCGACAATCAAGGAAGATTGAACGAGCGAGCCAGTGAATATGCGGAGGTTGTGTCGGTCTCAGGAAGCTGGAGCTTCCGGTGTGTCTTTCCCAAGCTGGAGCTTGGGAAAGAGCGTGAACATCCCAGCGTGCTTTGGGAAGGCTTCATGAAAGCTCTTGTTGCTCCAAATAAGCAAGCATATCGGGATTCTGAACACGCCGATAGATATCGGCAACCGACAAAGTCAACCCTATGGATTCGAGTACAAATTCATCGCCTAAAAAATAATGCCGTGACAACCAATTTTTGCTGCGTCTGCAAACTTCAACATCGACAAAATCCTGCTCGATCAATACCAACTCTTGTAAACTTGGAATCGATTGGTAAGCCATGCGCTTTATCGTTTGATCCATGCGGCGCGTCGATGACGACAACACTTCGACTAAAACCGTCGGAGAATCGGTGTAATAAGGATTCTCGGAACGATCTTCACAAACCACCATGACATCGGGATAAAAGAAATCTTCATTAACCTTGACTTTCACGTCGCTCGCAAAAGGTTCGCACGAATGGTTTTGCAAATGAACATGCAGAAGAACAAAAATATTACCGGCGATACGCTCATGATCCTTACTGGCACCCGCCATCGCATAAGCAACACCATTGATCAACTCATGCTTGATTTCCGAAGACAGCTCACCCAGCAAATAGTCGTCTTCACTAATGCCCTGTTTAATTGCAACGTTTAACGCCATGACTAACCTCAGGTAATTATTCACACCCCCCCTATCGTTCCCACGCTCCAGCGTGGGAATGCAGCCCGAGACGCTCTCGCGTCTCGTACCGCTGGAGCGGTACTCAGACATTCCCACGCAGAGCATGGGAGCGAGAATGGTCGTGGAACTGAATACTCACAACCTCAGTAATTCCCGCCATATCTAAAAAACAATTATAATCATTGCATTAGATCATTGATAAAATGCTTATGTCAAAAGTATCAGGAGAGCCGCAATGACCACCGTAACCCGAGACGAAGTTTGGGAAATGTTTCGCGAAGTCGCACGCCGCTTCGAAGAAACAGACCGAAAATTTCAAGAAACCGATCAAAAATTCAAAGACACCGAACGCCTAGTTAAAGAAGTCAGCAAAAGCATCGGCGATCTGGGCAATCGATTGAGCGAGTTCGTACACGAAATGGTCCGCCCGGCACTCGTGAAACTGTTTCGCGAACGCGGCATCGACGTGCATGAAGTCCATCCGAACGTCTATGCCGAAAGAAACGGCGAATCGGCCGAAATCGATTTACTGGTCGTCAACGAACAAACCGCAATTGCCGTGGAATGCAAAAGCCAAATGACCATCGACGACGTCAACGAACATTTGAACCGGCTGGAAAAACTGAAACGCTTATTGCCAAAATACCGGGATGTCGAACTGATGGGCGCGGTTGCCGTCATGGTCATGCCTAATGATGTCGCCCGTTACGCTTACCGCAAAGGCCTATACGTACTCGCCCAAAGCGGCAACACCGTCCTGATCCGAAACGACGGAAAATTTTCACCGAAAATTTGGTAACAGATCCATCCACTGTGGAAACTATCGCCAGCTGTAGGATCACTGCCGTTAAGTTAAAGCAAACCCGCGTCATTCCGCCAAGGACCGGCGGAATCCAGGGCCATGGATGGCAAGCATTGAATACATCCATGTAGTCTGGATGTCGGCAATCCATGCCGACATGACGGCTTAACTTAATGGCAGTGAGCTGTAGGATGGGTAGCAGCGAAGCGGAAACCCATCGCTTTGTTTGGTCGCAGGTAAGATTTTAGTAACGCCTGCGGGGGTGGCTTATTCAACCCGCCCCAAACGTTTCGATTTGCTTTAGCCATGATCGAAACGTTTAGGACGCATATATCTACTATTTCCCAAGCTCCTGCTTGGAAAACCGATACGTGAAGCTCCAGCTTCGCGATACCAGTGAAAAAGAGGCTAATGTTCCTTTGCTGGCAGCGATTACAGGAAAACCAAATTCAACCGGTCGAGTAGGTCTCGGGAAGCCAGAGCTTCCGGTTTTTGCTTCCCAAGCTAGAGCTTGGGAAGGAGAGAAATCTGCTGTTTCCCAAGCTCCTGCCTGGGAAACCGATACGTGAAGCTCTAGCTTCGCGATACCAGTGAAAAAGAGGATAATGTTCCTTCGCTGGCAGCGATTTTATGTTTCCAACGAATTTTTAATGTGTTTGCCCTGGTTTTAACCGCCTTGCTCATAGAACCGGGTAGATACGCTCAGCGAAAATCAGAGGACGATGTCGGGTTCGTCTAAAGCATGAAAAAACCGAAACAATATATATACTTCACCATAACAACTCGCATAAAGCTCAAACCGTGCCGTGAAAGAAAAATATATCAACCTGTTTACCGATTTTGGTTTCAAAAAAGCGTTTGGTGAAGAAGCTAGTAAAGAGCACTTGATCAGCTTTTTAAATACCCTACTGCCGGAAAAACACCAAATTCAAGAGTTGCAATTTAATCAAAATGAACGTCAGGGGGCTTCGGCTTTAGACCGTAAAGCAATTTTCGACCTCAGCTGTGTCAGCTCGACCGGCGAATACTTCATTGTAGAATTGCAAAAAGCTAAGCAGAACTTCTTTAAAGATCGTAGCGTGTTT
>JAHJSQ010000013.1 GCA_018830325.1 Gammaproteobacteria bacterium | reverse complement strand
TTCGCCCTGAGCCTGTCGAAGGGGGAATGGTTAATCCGTCCATGGTTCGACAGGGCTCTCTTGAGCGTAGTCGAAGGGCTCACCACGAACGGATTAACCTTAAGCTGTCCCGCGTTAAGTGGATAGCCGTTACCTGCAAACAAATGCTTGCTCGATGCACCGACACTTTCAGCTATGTTTGATGAACACTAAAGAGATACTTGGAAGAAGTATTATTTTAATATCTCTCCGCCTTGTAATGAATCATGAAAAAAATCAAAACCTGACCCTAACCTTCTCCTTTTCATACCCCAAATAAGGAATCAAACATGCAGGCTATAGAATTTGAAACAAATATAGAAAATGGCATTGTCCATGTGCCTAAGGAATATCAATCACTGCAAAAGGCAAGTAAAGCTAGAATAATTATTTTAGTTGACAATACCTCAGAATTACCAACTACCCAGCCGAGACGCCGTCCGCATCCGGACATAGCCGGAAAATTGCAAATTCTAGGGGATATTATTTCGTCAGCGCCTGAAACAGATTGGAATTTGTCAAAATGATTATTTTGGATACTCACATCTGGCTGTGGTGGGTCAATGATGAGACGAATTCGATGAAAGCCCAATGGATGGAACTCATCAATAACACCTCTGAGGTAGGTGTGTCAGCGATTAGTTGTTTTGAAGTTGCATGGCTACAGCGGCATGACCGAATTATATTGCCGGAACCAATTCTCATTTGGTTTGATAAGGCGTTAAGGGGATCGAATATTACTTTAGTGCCCATTACAGCCGAAATTGCTTGCGCAGCAGTCGATTTATCCGAACATCATAGCGACCCGCAAGACCGTATCATCATTGCCACAGCACTGATGACAGACAGCAAGTTATACTTCGCGCGGTCATGTTTGCGGATTTTATGGCAAGGCTATTTTGTTCGAGAGCAAGGCGCGAAAACAGGCGCATAGCAAGCTATGTAACTGTTTTCGCAACGCCGCTATCGGACAAAATAGCGCGTCAGAAAGCCGCAAATGTGGCCGCGCGAAGTATAATATCTGCAGATCGTAAATTTCCTCTTTATGCAGAATTAACAGGAAAACTCGTCAATTAATTTGAAAAGATTAAAACCATGCTAGGCTTAGATACCGAACTCAAACAAACCCGTTTTTACCAAGAAATTGCCGAAGAAGAAAGTATCGTGTTGCTCACGCGCCTGCTGCGCCGGAAGTTCGGCATACAACCGGAACTCGAAATTGCGCTGAAAAGACTACCGGGTATGGAACTTACGATGCTGGAAAACCTGGCGGAAGCCATATTGGACTTTAAGAACGTAACCGACCTGCAAAACTGGCTTGACAGCCAATGAAGCACAAAAGACCGGCTACTCACTTAACACTGGACAGATTAAGGATAATCCGTTCGTGGTGAACCTTTCTGCTGCGCTCAGGGCAGACGGTTAATCTTTAGTGCTTTTGTTCCACCTTCAGTGGGAGGCCGCATCCCGCACCATTGCCCCCCTGTGGGAGCTATCCTCAGATCGTGATATCGAACGAAGCCAAAAAAGGCGAGTAACAACCAACGCTATCGAAGTTGCATAAGCAAAAATATCCAAGCCTCGATCCCGCAGAATCGGCCGCCAAATGCAAAGCGATGAGCACCTTACAAGACAATCGCCATTTTGAAATAATATTAAAAAAATATCCCGGCACCAAATGAATCGTAATTATTCACACCCACCTCTATCGTTCCCACGCTCTGCGTGGGAATGAAGCCTGAGACGCTCTAGCGTTTCGTACCGTTGGGGCGGTACTCATCAGGCATTTCCACGCAGAGCGTGGAAACCATAATTGCCGGGGGACTGAATAGTTAAAATGAACCAAATGCCTTAAAAATAGGTGAAATGCCACACCTAACGCCATAAGCTATCAATTGCAAATACAAACAAGGGTCTGATACTTAATAACATAGACAAAACTGGACTAATATTTGTATGAATCTACAATTGGCCGATGAAAGATTTCATCTTGGCGTAATCTTTGTTCGGTATCCTGATGTGAGAAAATGACGGCGAAGCTTTGGAAATGAAGTTTTGCAAAACCAGACCCCGGTATTCGGGATTTCCTGAACGTTGCCGAAGGACTCAGGGCACACGGTAGTTTGAGGCTTTCAACTGCTCTTTTTAGGGTTATGCAAAAATTAAGAGTGCACCCCATTTGTTCTCTATTTAATAATTATGTCTAGTCAATTACTACAAAGTCGATTTCCCATTTTTTTTATCAAACTTTGGTTCAACGTAAATAAAATAATAAAACGTAATGTTCTTTTTGATTTTTTATTTGCTTTTATTACAATTGTTTTGTTTCAGGGATATAGAGTTTTATTGCTCTGTATAGATTACTACCCTATTGCATTGTTACCTAGCCTAGTAGTTGTTATTGCTTTTTGCAGCGTTTTTTCATTTATTAATTTTGACGAAATAACTGCCAGTCTCAAAGTATTAATACGAGGTTTGGCAGTTGCCTGTGGTATATACAATATTCTGCTATTTCCTTCTGTACCAATTGTAGAAAATGACTTTAACGGATTGGCCCAAGCTATCCTTTTTTTTGCTTGGGCGACAGCAGCACTTTCAGCAATACTTGCAATGTGGAGGCCATCTTGGCTATTTATCTGTGGATTTTATCCTTTTTGGTTAAAGAGCTTTGCAGGACAAATTACAGGTTTTCATTACCACACACAGCTTGATATTTTACCTGTCCATCAAATTCCTGCTTATGTGTCCATTTCGGTAATATTTTTTCATCTAATGCTCATATATGGTCGACGAAATAGCAATGTAAGACATTTAAACACACAAAGCTTACAGATATATAAGGTTGACGCTAACAATATTATTTTATTCATTGCTATTGCTTTTCAGGGCGCAAACTATTTTTATTCGGGTATCGAAAAAGCCTCGCTAGATGGTGGATATTTACACTGGGCACTTAATAATGAGATCCAGAACATATTCTTTGTTGCCTTATATAACAAACAGTTGCTATGGGGTGAATCGAAAAATCTAGTAACCTTTGTAGCCGATTTATTCAGTTATGTAAGTCATCCAGCACCTATCTTTATATTTATAATACAACTTGGTGCGTTATTTGTATTTACTAATCGCTTATTGTTAATTATATTGTTTAGTCTTTTCGACGTCTTGCATTTTGGGATATTTGCATTAGTAGGTGCTAATTTTGTTACATGGTTTATGGTTAATTTAGTTATTATTGCAGCTGTGAATAAATTACCATGTAGTACGTTTAACTGGAAATTAGGTATTGTTGGGGCAATATTAATTCTAATATCCCCTTTTTATGCAAAAGTGGCGAAGTTAGGTTGGTATGACTCTCTTGCCGTTAATAGTGCATATTTTGAAGTGCTAGAAAATAATGGCAGACGTACACGCATCCCTGGGACAGCTTTTGGATTTTACTCTTATCCAATAACACATATGAGTTTTGGGTTTCCACCAGGGAATTATCTTCCAACATCAACGAATGGCGGCACAAGATCCAATCGTATTCGTGAACAATCTATTCAGTGTGATTTTGATACACAACAAAGCATGTTCAGTAAAAGGTGGAATGAAAATGTAATCGTTAATTTCATTAAAAGTTTTCATAAGCAGATATTGGACAATGTAGGTGAAGATGGCAGATGGTCAAATGACCTTTATCTTCATCATTTTTGGAGCGCTCCATCTGTTGTGAAAAACTTTGAGTCTGTAGACATGCGTAGTGTAAATAAATACATATTAGTCATAGATTCAGTTTGTTTGGAACCTGGAACCGGTAATGTTGCACATAAACCCTATTACAACGAGTTTCGAATCAATGTCAACAAATGAAAAAAGCAATAAGTTATTAATAGTTTACGATGGGGAATGCCCTTTTTGCACACAATATGTTCAACTATTGAAGTTGAGAGAAGTAATCAGTACGGTGGAGTTAATAAATGCGCGTGAAGGAAATTCGATAGTAGGTGACTTGTTTGAATCCGGGTATGATTTAAACGAAGGGATGGTCGCTATTTATGAAAATCAGACATATTATGGAGCAGATTGCGTTCAAGTCTTGGCTCTTCTTAGTACTGGCTCGGGGATCTTCAATCGTATTAATAGTGTTATTTTTAGGTCTAAGCTTCTCGCGCGCATTCTCTATCCTGTATTAAGAATTGGTCGTAACCTAACCCTAATGCTGCTCGGAAAACGAAAGATTACGCATATAAAACCTGATTGAATTATTTTTTATAGCACACATAAAATGAAAACAATAAGAAATTGGATCAGGATTCGCATGATCCGTTTACGTTCTATTTTTTTAAGAAAAATTTGGGGTTATAAGTTATCTGATTCCACTCGTATATCTTTTTCAGCCTATCTCGACAAAACTAATCCAAATGGTATCGAAATACAAGATTATACATTAATAGCGCGAGGTGCAGTTATCTTGTCACATGACTATACTCGAGGAATTAGAGCAAATACCAAGATTGGAAAGTATTGTCTGATTGGCACTAATTCGATTGTTTTACCTGGAGTTACTATTGGAGATCATGTTGTAGTCGGAGCAGGAGCTGTAGTTACTAAAGATGTGGAGTCAAATTCAATAGTAGTAGGCAATCCGGCTAAGGTTATAAAAAAAATCAATACTGGTGCCTACGGTAAAATTAGTGAATAATTGTCCGTAAAGGAAAAAACCTAAATCTTTATTTTTTTCTTGATGCGATTAGTATGAGTAGACATTAATATATGAAGAAAGACGTTATTTGGGGGCTTTTAGATCAAGTTTTGCAAAGCGTGATGAATTTAGCGGTGGGTATATTGTTGATTTATTTCGCGGCTAAGGAAGAGTACGGTTTGTATGGAGTTGGATTTGCTACATTATTATTATTGGTTGGTTTTTCCAATGCAGTTGTATCGACACAAATGACAGTAATTGCACCTACTAAGGAAGATCAAGAACAAGAAATATTTTGTGCTAGTCTAATCATCGGTTTTTTTAAACTGTTAATTCCGTTGTCTATTTTGATATGTCTAAGTTTAATGGCATTGTCAAGGGTGTACGAGTTTTCATGTTATATTGAATTGGTCTACATAATCGCGTTAATTAGTCCTCCTGTTATTTTCTTGGAAATAATGCGGCGTTATTTTTATCTTAAGTTAAAACCCATGTCCGTTTTTTTAATGGGATTAGTGTACGTCTCGCTTTATTTGACCGTTCTACTTTGGGCTTTCTTTACCAAGCAAACAAGTCTGCATCTTTATGCGTTATCGGCTAATGGACTTGCTGCTTTTATTGCTGCATCATTATTTTTTTTCTTCTTCAGTGACATGAAAATTAAAGGGGCATACAAAATCTCCTCAGATAGTTTAAAAGAGTCATGGAAAGATGGGAAGTGGGCGCTCGGTGGTGTTTTAGTGACGTGGGGGCAAATTCAAGGCTACGTCTATGTGCTAGCACTCATTCAGGGGAGTGCGATGGTTGCCGAGGCGAATGCGGCGAGGTTGTTTTTGGCGCCTATGAATGTTTTGTCAACCAGTTTTACCAAAGTCATCATGCCTCGATTAGTTAGATTGAAAATAAACAATCAACGTCGACAAGCGGTTAGTATGGCTAGGAAAATTTTGTTTATTATGATTTCGATAATTATTCTATATTCGTTCGCAATAATATTAACAAAAGATTTTATTTTTAAGTTTTTAAGTAAAGAGTATATTTATATTGAAATTTTAATTTACTTTTGGTCCGTGTTTTTTATGTGCCAGGCTTTTCGAATCAATAATTCCATATTATTGCAGGCCTTTCGTATGTTTAAAGATATTACTTTATGTAATTTAGTCACCGTTGTGCTTGTATTAGTAGGTGGCTTATGGGTTGTTCAATATTACAGCGTACAAGGCCTAATAGTAGTTATGAGTATTGGTGAGCTTCTTTTGGCGACGATGCTGTGGTTTATTTTTAATAAGAAAAAAGATACTATAATTAATTAGTTGTAGAATGGCATTTGTAGCAATAATTAGATGGATAAATACTTTAATAATAATTAGCGAAGTTCTTTTTGTTTTTGCGTTAATTATTTTCGGTGGATTTTTCTTTAGTACACCGGAATTCGAGCCAAGGCCGGCAGATTTGATTGTAGTTCTAGGTGGCGGTGGCGGGGATAGAATTAATAAAGGGCTTGATTTATTCAATGCAGGCTACTCAAACGACATGTTAATTACCGGATTGCCTGAAATGAATAATGATGTGATGCCAACTTATTCTAAATGGCGCTTGCAGTATTTAATTGAACAAGGTGTGCCAAAGAGATCGATCATATTGGATGATAGTGCAAAAAACACTTACGAAGAGGCTGTTAATATTAAACGTCTAATGATCAATAATAAATGGCAAAGGGTTTTAATTGTTAGCGATCCCCCGCACTTAAGAAGGCTTTCAATTATTTTTTCATTTGTTTTCGGCGATAAATCTGACTTGTCGTTTTTTTTGATTTCAAGTAGTCCGGAATGGTGGTCTGCCCAATATTGGTGGAAAAACACTATTTCCGCTCAATTTGTGTTACTGGAAATCTTTAAGCTAATTTATCTTTATTTTAATAAGCTATAAATGAGCAATAAATTTACAACATTGTCAGATGTAATTATTCACACCCCCTATCGTTCCCACGCTCCAGCGTGGGAATGCAGCCCGAGACGCTCTAGCGTCTCGTACCGCTGGAGCGGTGGTACTCAGGTATTCCCACGCAGAGCGTGGGAACGAGAATGGCCGGGGAACTGAATAGTCACTGTCAGATTGTATGGATGTGTTTTAAATATTTTGCCACTGAATTCAGTATCAATAAGGTTTTCTATGTCTAATCAAGTACAAATTGATGTATGTCTTTGCACCTTCATGCGGCCCGAACTTTTAAAAGCAACGCTTACCAGTATCGAGCGGCAGCAATTGTCACCTGATATCAATGTCAAAGTTTTCGTTGTCGATAATGATGCGAATGCCAGTGCCGAATTTGTCATTAACGAATTTAAGATGCGCGGATTAATCGATATAGTCTATGATGTCGAACCTGAGCAAAATATTGCTTTGGCGAGAAATAGGTCCGTAAGCATGGGTAAAGGTGATTATGTTGCATTTATCGATGATGATGAAGTAGCCTCGGAAATATGGTTGAAACAGTTGCTCGATTGTTTGCATCAATACGATGCCGATGCGGTATTAGGCCCAGTTATACCACTTTATCCGCCCAATGCACCGAGTTGGGCAATTGAAGTAGGATTAGTTGATAGACCGAATTTTAAAACAGGTACAACTATAAATTTCGGACGAACCGGTAATACGTTGGTTAAGCGTTCTTTGCTGGAAAGCTATGATGGCCCTTTCGACCCTGAATTCGGTTTATCAGGCGGGTCAGACTCTTTATTTTTTAGAAGGGCGGCGAAAAATGGCGCTAAATTAATTTGGTGCAATGAGTCAACTGTTGAGGAGGCGGTGCCACCCGAGCGAATGACTTTCGGATTTTTAAAAAAGCGCTCTTTTCGCGGTGGCCAGTCTTATGCGCGTATTTTTTTACCTGCGGCATCCTTTTTAGAAAAAATATTTTGGTTTTTAAAACGATTTATTTACACTTTGACAGCTATTTTATTATGGCCTCTAGCATTGATATTCGGTCAAAAATATTTAGCGCGTGTTACGCGAAAGTTATTTCTTAATCTAGGACAGCTTTCCGTTTTAACTGGTCGATATTTTTATGAGTATCGGAAATAATAAAATGGCAGTTTATACCGAATCAAGCGTGAGTTCGAAGCGTATTCGAGATGCTAATGTAGTATCTACCATTTCTTCAAAAAAAAAGACGAAAATACCCAAATATACTGTCATTACAATATATCTTTTATATTTGGGGTTTGCGCTTGCCACAGCTAGACATAGCGGTGCTTCTGAAATGGGGACTTTAGGCGAATTGGTCAGGATTCTTACGCTGGGTCCCGCATATCTTTTGGCATTGGCTGCTATTATAACGCGCACTAATCTTACTTGGCAGATAATAACAAAATGCAAAATCTATTTGGTGTTTATAGTTTTTAGCGGGCTCTCTGTTTTTTGGGCTGTTTATCCAAGCAAAGTTCTTTTACATAATGCTCACGATATCGGCTATTTTATGGTAGGTATTGTACTATTGATCATGTTGAAAGAGCGTGGATCGAAGTTCTTGTTTAAACATTTGGCGATAGCGTCCCTTGCCTTTATAGCCGTATCAATCTTTGTTTCGATTGCTATGCCTAGCATCGGTACTTTTCGACTAACTCGCTGGCAAGGGGTGGCCGGTAATCCGAATACTCTAGGCATGTTTTGCGTGGTTTGCGTATGGAGTTTACTTATGCTTTATAATCTGCATACTCGGTTTTTCGCTAAATTAATGTGTTTGTTTTTTTTGATTGTCCCTTTTTTGGCATTGAAAGGTGGTAAAGAGGTTACATCTGTAACGTCGCTTTTGATGTCTTTATTATTATGTTTAACCATTCCTTTTTTTGTGACATTAAGTAAGGGAAATTCTGATACACGCTTAATAAAATTTATTTTCGCGTTTTTTTTGATAATCATTGGAATAACTTCGCTCGTAGCCTTTTTGCCGGAAGTATTTAATGTCGATTATATACTTGCGAAATTAGGGAGAGACAGGACCATGACCGGACGAACGCGGGTTTGGGATATGGGTTGGGAAATTTTTAATATGAAACCTTGGCTGGGTTGGGGATTTGATGCTTTGTTGTCGGTTATGCATACTTTACGATTTGATATTAGCCAATTCCATAACGGTTATTTGGATCTAGCCGTTCGCGGCGGAATAATTGGCTTTACAATATTAATGTTGATGATTTTTGTGACTTATCGAGGGATACTCAAAATCATCCGACAAGATAGCGTTTTCGGCTGGGGGCTTGCGGCCTTTGCAACAGCACTGTTATTGCATAATATGGCGGAAGCCTCGATTATGCGGCCGACTCATCTGTATTGGTTTACTTTTGTATTGGTTTATTTGATTAGTTGTAATTACAAGTGGTTGTTTCCTAAGGAAAATAAAGGAATGAGTAATGATGCCTTCAGATAGACGTTGTCGTATATTACATATTGTCGCAAATTATCCCGACGGTGTTTTCCGGCAAAATACCACGGATGCAGTTAAAAACTTACTTGAAGAAACATCCGAATCTCTAGACCATTATGTGGTATCGATTTCTCGAACGCTGAATCCTCTGAATGAGTATGTCGTCCGTGGGAATAACACTACTTCAGTTTCCTATTTCGGTTTACCTGCGGCAATCGGTCAAAGCTTTTTATTGCGAAGATTGGCGCGGCGGATTAAACGAGAACTGGATGATATCGAGTTGGGGTACGATATTATTCATGGACATAAATTGACAGTGGAAGCGCTCGTTGCTTATTACCTAACAATCAAATCCGAAAAACCTTATGTGTGCACTGTAAGAGGATTAACCGATGATCGTATCATGCGTTGGCGACCGGATCGGCGAGGTCTATATGCAAAGGTTTTAAAAAAAGCTTTGGTAGTATTCTTGCCAGCACCTTGGACTGAAAGATTGATCAAGGAGTACTTAAACCCGGTAGACGAAGAATGGCACAGCAATATAAGCTATTCAGTACTTCCAAATATCGTTAACTTTACTCGGGTGGACAATACGGAACCTAGAACTTACAAACCAAAATTTGTTACAGTGTTTCGTGAAGGGCACGGTAAGAGAAAGGGCTTTAGAGAACTGTTGAATGGCCTTGTTTCCGGCAAAGCCAAAAACCAAATAATCTTATTGGATGTAATCGGTTGTAGTGCTGAAAGCGAAGAAGCCCAATGGGTTAAGGAACTAGGCTTGACGGACCAAGTGTCGTTTCTAGGAAAACTTGAAAATACGGAAACTGTAAAAAGAATGGCGCAATATCGCGGGTTTCTATTGCCGACCCGGTATGATACCTTCGGTATGGTCTATACCGAAGCATTATTGGCCGGTGTACCGGTGCTTTATTCTGGCGATACCGGTATTGATGGTTATTTGGATGAGCTTGATGTTGGTGTGCGCGTTGATCCATTCGATCAAACTAGCATTAATAATGGCATCCTTAAATTTAACCAGATAGCCGATGAGTTGCGAGACAGGCTTAAAATTTATTTAGAGGAGGGGCGCTTTGATTTTTTTCATCAAGCATCAATTGTATCCAAATACTGTCAAGCGATCGAGAGCTGCCTTGAAAAATGCGAATAAACATTACCTGAATCAAGAATTGATTGATACTAACATTATAAGAAAATTAATAGTTTTTTTATTTCTAATTTATTCATCGGTCGGCTATTGCGCACAAGTAGAAGATATTCTTGCGCCAATTAAGGTTTCTAAATCTAATATTAGTACATGGGCTACACCCATTGCATATCGCGATGGTCAAGTTTTTATCGTTACCGTGGAGCAGCCTGATAATGTATCAACCGGTATTAATTTGAAAACAGTCATACGAAAAGGTGAAAAGTCTAGTGAGGGCTGGAAATGGGGTTCTTTTGTAGTTGACACGGAGACGATAGACGATCAGTGGCATAATGTTCCTTCGTTAGCAATTGACGCCAAGGGATATATTCACGTTGCTTATAATATGCATAACATGCCTTGGCAGTATTCAGTTTCGACTAATCCACTCGATATCAAGGAGTTTGAATTTAAAGGAGAGATTGTTAAAACGTTAGATAAACTCGCTTTGAAACAATTTAAACGCACTCCTTTTCCTGGTATTGGGGAATCGGCAATTCCCGGTAATCAAATTACATATCCTGCTTTTTTTTACGATAAAAAAGATGATTTATATATAACATATCGTTTTGCTGTGCGGCCTAGGCAATCTTTCAAAAACCGTGGTTTAGCAGCAGGCATTGCAAAATACGACCTTGAAAAACGAACTTGGACCGCGCTTGGTGGTGAATTTGTAATTGGCAGTGAAGATGTTCTTTTAAAAAAGGGAAATTCCGCTACCGTAACCCCTTTTGCTGTTAGCTTTGGCTGGACCGCTTATTTACCCCGGTTAGCGTTTGATTCTGGTAATCGGATGCATATTGCATGGATGTGGCGTAAAGGTGGGCCAGGATCTGATCATTCTCATCCTAGTTACGCTTGGTCGGCAGATGGCGGTAAAACATTTTTTTCTCTTATCGGTAACCAATATAAATTGCCGATTACCATTGAAACGGCAGATAAAGTTAATTTGTTTAATCCCAATACTAAATTTTATGGGCCTACTCGTTTGCTTTTAGATCCAAACGATACACCTTACTTACTGCTGCAACCTATCGGTAAAACAAGAGTAATGACTAGGTTTGATAAAAACAAAATGACCTGGAGCGACCCGGAAACGATGCCGAGTTCTGCGCTAGACTTTGAGTTTGATGCAAAAGGCAATTTATGGGCTTTTGCTAATGGATTAAAAATTTATAAACGATCCCAGCTTACAAATAGCTGGCAGTTGGTATTCGAAGACCGTGATGCAAAAAGTAAAAATAAAGCAAAAAAATGGTGTCAACCTAAAGTTCTCAGTGTCCCTGAAAAAAGTATGTTTTTAGTACATTCTCAAAGTTGTGATTTTGAGCGAATTAAAATTACAAGTGTTCGATGGGATTAAGTCGACTTTACTGTATTAACGTTTATATAAAACTTTCGATTAAAGAAAGATATTAGGAACTTGTAATGGTGGATAGAGTTGAAGTATTGGGAGTGCCTGTGGATTGTGTCGATATGCATGGAGCGCTGGATGCGGTCGATCTAATGATTAATAGCGGAAAGCCGAATACGATTATTGCTTTAAACCCGGAAAAAGTAATCAAAGCTCAAAGCGATTCTAAATTGCTTGGATGGCTTCGAAATGCTTCTCTGATTATACCCGATGGTATTGGTGTAGTTGTCGCGGCTAGAAAGCTCAATCAGGTTAATATTAGCCGTGTGCCGGGTTCGGAGTTAATGCCTAATATCTGCGAACGATCGGTATCTAAGGGCTATAAGCTTTTTTTATACGGTGCTAGTCAGGATACAATCCAAAAAGCAGTTGATCGATTAACTGAACGCTATCCTGGTATTCAAATTGTAGGATTTCAGAACGGCTATTTGCCGGAAAATGAAATGCCGGATTTGATTGATCGGATCAATCAGTCTCAGGCGCAAATTTTATTTGTGGCGTTAGGTAGCCCGCGTCAAGAATTATGGATGGATAACTATTTAGGTGAACTTCATAACATTAGGGTTTGCCAGGGTGTTGGTGGAACTTTCGATGTCATTGCAGGAACAGTTAAACGAGCACCGAATTTTTTCATCAATATTCATTGTGAATGGCTGTACCGTTTGTTATCGCAACCAAGTCGATTGATTAGACAAACGGCATTACCAGTATTTGCGTTTAAAGTTTTATTGGCTTGGTTGAGGAAATAAAGAAAATCAATCTATAAGGAGGAGGAGCGTATTAAGCGAGAGTAAGGTGACCGTTATTCGTAACGTTGTCGATCAACCGCGTGATGTGCGTTTGCCGATTCGCTGGGTGTTAATGGTAAGTTTGTTGCGACGTTCGTCGGTAGGCACGGCATGGCGCATGGTTTGGATGTGATTCTCGATGCGGCTGAAATGTTGCGCGATCGTGAAGACATTTCTGGTTCCCACGGAGGACCGTGGGAACGAGGAATAAAGACCGGTTCGGGGATTGGTATCGAACCCGAAAATACGAGAGAACTGGCTGCCGCAATTACGGCTTTAGCCGATGCGCCGGACCAATGCGCGGCGATGGGCGAAGCCGGGAAAGCCTGTGTAAGTGCCGAATTCGACCGCCGGGTATTGGCGCGGCGTTTTGAAGAGGTTTTGGCATCGGTTGTGTAGAGTGTGCATCGCGCACCGGGGTTCATTGCTATTAAGTTAATGGAAGGACAATCCTAGGTTCTGGTTCCCACGGTCCTCCGTGGGAACCCATACATTCGCTGTCGAGGCAAGATCGGTATGCATTCCCACGGAGGACCGTGGGAACGAGGAATAAAGACCGGTTCGGGGATTGGTATCGAACCCGAAAATACGAGAGAACTGGCTGCCGCAATTACGGCTTTGGCCAATGCGCCGGAAAAATGCGCAGCGATGGGCGAAGCCGGGAAAGCTTGTGTGAGTGCCGAATTCGACCGCCGGGTATTGGCGCGGCGTTTTGAGGAGGTTTTGGTTTCGGTTGTGTAGGGTGCCGTATCGGGCACCGGGGTTAGGATGCGGTTGATTGGTTGCAATGGGCGTTGTCAAGGTGCGCGGTGCGCAGCCTACTGTGCTTAGCCGTTGCGGCTTCGATGGCTTTTTTTGGGTGTTTTGCTTGTTCGTCTTCGATTATCGCGATCTGGGGATCGCTCCCACAGCAAGCTTGTGCCGAATTCGACCGACGGGTATCTCCGGCGGGTCGGGTTATTTAACCCGTCCCCAATGTTTCGACTTGCTTCGGCTACGGTTGAAACGTTTCGGACGGGGTTACAAACCCCGTCCTGCCAAAGACAATAACGGCAATTCAGGCTTAATTGCTAGCATCCCTCTTTAAAAATAGGTGGATTTATTTTTAAAAATCTTCTCTAGGCCTTCATTTTCAAAGAAGAGGACTGAATACTTGCGTTATAAAAATAGTGTTTATAATAGCGTTTTCAAATTCTGAGAACGGTAACGAGGTGCAGAATGCTGCTAAATGAACAAATGCATTGGATATCGTTTAATCATGATCTCATTAATTGCCAAATTAAGCACATTGATGATTTCTTTTTTTTGGCGTTTGCCTAGAAAAAAACATTCGATAGGGGTAAGAATCGACTAGTTTGCGACTTATTCGGCTTTGCCGTATTATCATGGCATGTTCACAGTCGCCGAAACTTCTATTTTCCGCAAATACGCATCAGAAATATGGACAGATGCCGAAGTAACTGAATTCATCAACTGGATTGCTGCAAACCCTTACTCGGGTGCGGTCATTTCCGGTTCCGGTGGTTGCAGGAAAGTCCGTTGGTCGCGTATGGGGAAAGGCAAAAGAGGCGGAGCGCGTGTTATTTATTTTGTTATTGAAAATGATGCCATTTGGCTGTTGATTGCTTATACGAAAGCAAAATTCGACAATTTGCCAACATCGTTTTTGGCAGAACTAAAAAAAGAGGTGGAAAATGCTCTCTGAAATGGAACAATTTCAACAAGATTTGCTTGAGTCAATTAAGCAAATGAAACGCGGCGATGCTGCCAGGGTAACTAACGTGGCCCTCACTGAGGCAGCACAAGCTAGGTCGTTTGTTGGTCTTTCGCAAACTGAGTTTGCAAAGTTGCTTGGCGTATCGCCACGAACATTACAAGATTGGGAACAAGGTAGGCGTGAACCTACCGGTGCAGCTAAAACCTTGCTGAGAGTTGCAATAACTCACCCGGAGGTGCTTAGGGAATTTCATGCCTAATTGTTTCGGCATCGTTGCATTATTTATATTTTCCTGGAAATTATTGAGACCCCCACTAAAAGGAGTTACTTTTCTTGCCGCCGGTGCGATCAAGAATAAGACGGTTATCGGTGCTTTGGAATGGCTGGATAGATTCACTTACAGTAAGGCGGACCGTATCGTAGCGGTTACCAATACGTTCAAGGTGCATATTGTGGCGCATGGCAGGCGCGAGAGTAAGTTGTGTAGGGTGCCGCATCGCGCACCGGGGTTTGGATGCGGTTGATTGGTTGCAATGGCGTTGTCAAGGTGCGCGATGCGCAGCCTACTGTGCTTAGTTGTTGTGGCTTCGATGGCTTTTTGGGGTGTTTTTGCTTGTTCGTCTTCGATTATCGCGATCTGGGGATCGCTCCCACAGCAGCTTGTGCCGCATTTGATCGCCGGGTGTTGGCGTAGCATTTTTAGGTGGTTTTGGCTTCGGTTGTGTAGGGTGCCGCATCGCGCACCGGGGTTGGTCGAGGTTGATTGGTTGCAATGGCGTTAACAAGGTGCGCGGTGCGCAGCCTAGTGTGCTTAGCCGTTGTGCACTTTTTGGGTGTTTGGCCTTTTCGCCTTCCTCTCACCTAGCGTTCAATGCCAATAAGTTAAGCGGTTTGTGGTGAGTCTGTTGAAGTTATGGATGTCTTCACTTATCGATAAGGACTATTTCATTCACCCTTCGACAAGCTCAGGGCGAACGCAAAAGGCCTTAACTTAATGGCATTTTCACCTAGCATTTCAAGCCCCGTCCTACTCAACGAAAAATGGTGAGTATGGTTTTCCTGCTTTGAGTGTGAGCATGGTGGGCTTCTGAAATGGCCCATTGGCTTATTTTTAAGTAATGTCATAATATATGCAATATGAATCAAAGCCGGATCGTATTGGATACCAACATTCTGGTTGCGGCCGCACGAAGTCGTAACGGGGCCTCATACGCGCTGCTGCAGGCGTTGCGCAACCGCCGATTTATTGCTTTGGCATCGGTGCCTCTAATGTTGGAATACGAGGCGGTACTGAAACGCCCTGAGCATTTAGCCATTGGTAATCGCACGATCTCAATGACTGATACCTTTCTTGATGCAATGAGCCAGTACATCGAGCCGGTGCATTTGCACTATTTATGGCGACCACAGTTGCGCGATCCGGCCGACGAAATGGTGCTTGAAACCGCGCTTAACGGTCGAGCTAACGCGCTGGTTACTTTGAATGTGAACGATTTTGCCCCCGCCAGCCATTTCCGTCTGTCGGTGCTTAACCCCGGTGAATGTTTACGCCGCTTACAACAGGAGCAGAACTAATGGCCAATTATGCCTTGAGCGTGCCCGAATCGCTGTTCGCGTATGCCCGCAAAGTCGCGGAGGAAGATCAGGTTTCGGTAAATCAGTTTTTCGTTACCGCGATCGCCGAAAAAGTCTCGGCACTCAAAACCGAAGCCTACTTCCTTGAACGTCAGGCCCGCGGCGAACCGATGGCTTTCGATGCTTGGCTGTCCGCCAGCCCGGATGCCGAGCCAATGAAGGGCGACGAATTGCCATGATGCTTTAAATCGCAGGCTTTTAGTAAAAGATAAAGGCATTGGGGTTAAGGCATTGGGGTCAAGTCTGGAAATGTAGCATTTTTTTAAAGCTTATCTTTATTGTCTCGCATCAGAATATCAAACATCTAAAAGGGGTTACTTTACTTGCCGCCGGGGCGATCAAGAATAAGAAGATAATCAGCGCTTTGGAGTGGCTGGAAAGATTCGCTTACCGTAAGGCGGACCGTATTGTAGCGGTTACTATGCATTCAGGTTGCATATTGTGACGTATGGCGGTAGTGAGAGTAAAACGACGGTTATTTGTAACGGCGTCGATCTCGGTTTTTTTGCCGATCAACCGCGCGATGTGCGTTTGCCGATTCGCTGGGTGTTAAGGGTAAGTTTGTTTCGGCTTATGTCGGCACGCATGGCATGGCATGGCGCATGGTTTGGATGTGATTCTCGATGCGGCTGAAATTTTGCGTGATCGTGAAGACATTTCTGGTTCCATACATTCGCTGTCGAGGCAAGATCGGTATGCGTTCCCACGGAGGACCGTGGGAACGAGGATTCTTGGCGTGCGTGGTGAGAGTCGGGAAATTGTGGAAAAGGCCGGTTCGGGGATAAGTATTGAACCTGAAAATGGGCGATCCGGGGATCGCTCCCACGTTATGACATTGCAGTCGTTTTGTAGGCCTCGTCCTAGTAAATCCCCGTTCTGCTTGGAGATAACCGCTATACCAGCCTGAACACGGCGACAGCTAGGCCGGCGACTGATAGAAATATACCCATCGCCCACATGGTTAGTTGCCGCATGTCGCGGTGGATTTGTAGTATTTCCTGATGAACTTGCTCAAAACGCTTGTTGGTGTTTTGTTGCATTTGTTCGAAGCGCTTATTGGTTTCTTGTTGCATCTGCTCAAGGCGCTTGTCGACCTGTTCGAAACGCTTGTTGGTTTCTTGCTGCATTTGTTCGAGGCGCTTGTCGACCTGTTCGAAACGCTTATCCATCTGCTGCATGATCATCATCATGGTTTCGCGTTGCGCTTTGAGCTCTTCGCCTTGGTTTTTCAGCGCTTCTTCAACCCGCACCATGCGCTCGCGCAATTCGATTTCATAAACTACCGGCGGTTTGCCGAGCGATTGTTCGGCAAGCCAAACGGCTAAATGTGTTTTGATGTATTCAATATCTTCTGCGGCTAACATGATTCGATCACTTAATTGGTATTCGTCTCAGCCGGCATTATATACCCGTCTTACATTTAATTTCAGTTTTTTCAAGCCTTATCTATGGACCCTTCGGTTAAAAGGGGCCAGGTTACTTTTCTTGTTGTCTGGCATTAACTATAAAAATTATCCCGGCCTCTTATTCATGTGAAGCACAAATTCAATTATGTGTTTTATAGGGTCATGGCGCCGTTCGATAGTTGTAATGTGCTCATCTCGCACCGGGGTTTGGATGCGGTTGATTGTTTGAAATGGCGTTGTAAAGGTGGGTATAAAAGGGGTCAGGTTACTTTTCTGACCGTCGGTGCGATCAAGAATAAGAAGATAATCAGCGCTTTGGAGTGGCTGGAAAGATTCGCTTACCGTAAGGCGGACCGTATTGTAGCGGTTACTATGCATTCAGGTTGCATATTGTGACGTATGGCGGTAGTGAGAGTAAAACGACCGTTATTCGTAACGGAGTCGATCTCGGGTTTTTTGTTGATCAACCGTGCGATGATGCGTTTGCCGATTCGCTGGGTGTTAAGGGTAAGTTTGTTTCGGCTTATGTCGGCACGCATGGCATGGCGCATGGTTTGGATGTGATTCTCGATGCGGCTGAAATTTTGCGTGATCGTGAAGACATTTCTGGTTCCCACGGTCCTCCGTGGGAATCCATACATTCGCTGTCGAGGCAAGATCGGTATGCATTCCCACGGAGGACCGTGGGAACGAGGATTCTTGGCGTGCGTGGTGAGAGTCGGGAAATTGTGGAAAAGGCCGGTTCGGGGATAAGTATTGAACCTGAAAATGCGAGAGAACTAGCTGCCGCAATTACGGCTTTAGCCGATGCGCCGGACCAATGCGCGGCGATGGGCTAAGCCGGGAAAGCTTGTGTGAGTGCCGAATTCGACCTCCGGGTGTTGGCGCGGCGTTTTGAGGAGGTTTTGGCATCGGTTGTGTAGGGTGCCGCATTGCGCACCGGGTTAGGATGCGGTTGATTGGCTGCAATGTGTTGTCAAGGTGCGCGATGCTCAGTACTCTGGAAAAATACAACACACAGTTAGTTAGCCTACTCCTTCTGCCAATTTAATTTCTTCCTAAGATCTAAGTAGTATATGAGTTAACTTGATTTGTGACTACATTGAAACTACAATTTGTGCCAATTACTTAATTAATGGGGATAATTATGGAGCCCGCAGATACTTATGTCCGTGCTCGTATTGATACACGAACGAAGGAGCTTGCAACCGAAGCTTTAGAAGCAATGGGATTGACGGTATCGGACGCAATACGTTTGCTTATGATACGTATTGCCGAGGAGCATCGACTGCCATTTACGGTGGAAGTGCCTAATGCAACGACGCGAAAAGCCATCGCTGAACTTGAAGCAGGAAAGGGTGAGAGTTTCAATACCATCAATGAACTGATGGCTGACCTGAATGCGGACGATTGAGCGCTCGACGGCTTTTAAGCGGGATTTCAAAAAACATGGCGATATAAACATCGCACTGATTGAGGTTTTGTACAAGCTGATTAGCAATGAAGACTTGCCTGGAAAATACCGTGACCATTCCCTGTCTGGCGACTGGTCAGGCTATCGTGAGTGCCATGTTAAACCTGACTTGCTTTTGATCTACAGCAAGCCAGACGAGGATACCTTGCTGTTAGTGCGGTTGGGTTCGCATAGTGAATTGTTTGGTTAACCTTAAGGCTTCTATATACAAGGAAAGTACAAGGGGTTACTTTTGGGTTCGGGTATTTGCATCGAGCCAGAAAATGCAGACGACTACTCCGCTTAGCCGTTGCGCGGATTGGTGAAGCCTCAAACTACCCTTCACCCTTCGACAGGGATCTCCTGAGCGTAGCCGAAGGGCTCAGGGCGAACGGTAGTTTGAGACTCTTAACTGCTCTTTTTAGGTTCATGAAAGCCCGGCCATCGCCCCGGCAAATGAAAGTCAACGGTGTTTTGTCGCTAGGCTTTCGGGCGGCTGCTACGTAACTTTCACAGTAAAATCAACTCAAGTTTAAATCTTGATAATTGTGTCGTTATAGAGCGCTACCAAGGGATCGTGGGTCATTAAACGCATCGGCTCTACGAGTGCTTGAGCCACAAGTATGCGGTCGAACGGGTCTTGGTGATGTAAAGGCAGTTCTTCGACCGCTATAGCATGTTCCGCCTCAACGGCGAGGAAGCGATAACCAGATTCCTGAAAATAGCGCATCGCGTCTCGGCTAGAAACCGGCATGTCGCCTCGACCTAGCGAATGCTTGATTGCAATTTCCCAGACATTCGCCGCGCTGACCCAAACGGTCGTTTTGGGTGATGAAATCAAATCACGTGCCTTTTGTGGCAGTTTTGGGCTATCCGTGATAGCCCATAGTGCAACGTGAGTATCCAGCAACAGATTCAAGACTGCACCTCACCCATGAACAACTGAGCCACTTCGTCGTTATGCACATCAATGCTGTCCGGCACCACGAATAAGCCTTTTGCTACACCAATCCGCTTCCCGGATGGTGCAGTATCTATCGGAACAAGCTTAGCAGCTGGGCGTCCATTCCTGGCAATCACGATTTCACGCTCTTGCCCTTGCTCAATGGCCTCTACTAAGCGGGACAGCGAGGACTTGGCTTGTAACATATTTACAGTTTGCATTACATTCCCCATAAAAAATACTTAGTCTAGTCTAGCTAACCACGTAATTCAATCAAGACTTCAAATAGGTAATTTTGCCGTTTACTTCCCCTATTCTTGGGTTCGATAAAACGAGCGTTTTATCGAACCCAAGCAAGTTGGTACAAAGGAGTCAAGTTATTTTTCTTGCCGTCGGTGCCATCAAGAATAAGAAGATTATCGGCGCTTTGGAATGGCTGGAAAGATTCGCTTACCGTAAGGCGGATCGTATCGTAGCGGTTACCAATGCCTTTAAGGTGCATATTGTGGCGCTTGGCGGTTGCGAGAGTAAGACGGACGTTATTTCTGGTTCCCACGGTCCGCCGTGGGAACCCATACATTGGTTGCCGAGGCAAGATCGGTATGCATTCCCACGGAGGACCGTGGGAACGAGGAAACGAGGAATAAAGACCGGTTCGGGAATAAGTATCGAGCCCGAAAAAGCGAAGGAACTGGCTGCCGCGATAACGGCTTTGGCCGATGCGCCGGAAAAATGCGCGGCGATGGGTGAAGCCGGGAAAGCCTGTGTGAGTGCCGAATTCGATCGCCGAGCGTTGGCGCGGCGTTTTGAAGAGGTTTGGGTATCGGTTGTGTAGGGTGCCGCATTGCGCACCGGGGTTCACTGCTATTAAGTTAGTGGAAGGACAATCCTAAGTTCTGGTTCCCACGGTCCTCCGTGGGAATCCATACATTCGCTGCCGAGGCAAGATCGGTATGCATTCCCACCGAGGACCGTGGGAACGAGGAACCTGGTCTCGAACGCGGTCTGTCATTGATCTGAACGCCTTGTAAAGGTGCGCGGTGCGCAGCCTACTGTGCAACGTTTTGCGGTTGCTTTGACATCAGTGTATATTTTACTGCTTGAATAATCGGTTCACGGCATACTGAATCAACCGATCAAAATCGAGGGGCAACGCCATGCAAAGCGTTTCTGTTTCCGAACAAGGTCAAAGTCGTAATTCCGCTTGAATTTCGCAAAAATCAGGCATTCTCGCTGGTTCGCGGCTTAGACAAAGCCGGATGAAAGTCGAAGTCAAATAACGCATATCGCCTACGCGCTCCGAAGATGGCTATGACCTATTGGTATGCAAACAAGCGGGAGAAAGACATTGCGAGGATTTTGAAATACGGACGGTTTAACCGATGCCAACTTGGGGAACTCCAAAAATTATGACCACGATACATATCAAAATACAAGAAGCCTATGTCGATCGATTAATGGCTATCTTGTCCAAGCATCAAGAATTAAAAATCGACGATATTGAGATCGATCGTTTTTCTCAAGAGGGAAACGTTCAAAAGATGTTAAAAAAGCAAAAACTCATGCAGATAGCGAAAGACTGTGCAACTTTGCCTACGCTCGATCATCGTTCCCCTGATCAAACCCTTGGTTATGATCAAAGCGATAACGGTTTATGGGGTAATGATTGATGGTTATCGATTCATCCGTAGTGATCGCAGTATTGCTGCTCGAGCCGGATGCCGACCAATAATTGAATCAACTCATTGAAGCGGAGACACTTTACCTGAGTGCGGTTAGTCTCGTCGAAACTGCTATGGTCATCGAATATAAGAAAGGCGTTGCCGGTGCCAAAAAATTAGACGAATGGCTTGCTAATTTGTCCCCCATTATTGTCGAATTCGATCATCAGCAGGCCAAACTGGCACGAACAGCATGGCGAGAATACGGTAAAGGCCGACATCCGGCTAAATTGAATTTTGGTGATTGTTGCAGCTACGCGCTTGCCAAACAACTCAACAAGCCATTGCTGTTCAAAGGAAACGATTTTTCCCAAACCGATATGGGATCAAAGTGAATGTTTTAAAAGGGTTACTTTTCTTGCTGTCGGTGCCATCAAGAATAAGAAGATTATCGGCGCTTTGGAATGGCTGGAAAGATTCGTTTACCGTAAGGCGGATCGTATCGTAGCGGTTACCCATGCATTCAAGTTGCATATTGTGGCGCATGGCGGTTGCGAGAGTAAGACGGACGTTATTTCTGGTTCCCACGGTCCTCCGTGGGAACCCATACGTTGGTTGCCGAGGCAAGATCGGTATGCATTCCCACGGAGGACCGTGGGAACGAGGAAAAAGTTGATTGGTCGCAACGGCGATGCAAAGGTGTGCGGTGCGCAGCCTACTGTGCTTATCTTTTGTGGCTTCGATGGCTTTTTGGGGTGTTTTGCTTGTTCGTCTCCGATTATCGCGATCAGGGGATCGCTCCCACAGCAGCCTGAGCCGAGTTCGATCGCCGGGTGTTGGCGCGGCGTTTTGAAGAAGTTTTGGAATCAGTTGTGTAGGGTGCCGCATCGCGCACAGGGGTTCGGACGTGGTTGATTGGGATAAAAAGGTACTATAAAGGCATTCAATGCCAGTTATCAGTTACTTAAGGCGCGGCGCCTATTGGCATCGATTCGCTATTGCCATGGCAGGCAGGGAAGAGCCGATTTTTTTAGGTGAAGTCCGCAATTGAGTAGGTGGGGATTGTAAACCAAATCATTGTAGCCATTAGAATTATAGCTTTCGGCTAAGCTACATCTCGTGCGGCCTCTTCAATGATGCTATCGGGAACGCCCAGTTTCTTTAATGCTGCGATCAATTTCGCTTCTTTGCTAAATGTAAATTGCGCTTCATCTCGGCGTAGCCCTTCACTAATGTATGATTTTAATAACGCCTGATAGCCTGAAAAGCCTTTGTAGGGTGCAATAGCCTTCATAGACTCCACTACATCGACCGGAATACGTAAGGTAATTGAAGTCATTGGACGGTCTTTGGTTAAACGGTTTTTAAGAGTGTCAGAAATCATAGTCATTGCGCTCAGTAATAGTAGCTTTTCTAGCTGAAATCAGACGAATAACTTCGTCTTCAACCTCAATATGCACGACGAAAAGCAATCGGCCAGACTCATCGTAGCCAATAACCGCATCTCGTGCTTCTTGGTTTCGCCCTGCATCAACTACTTTGAAAAAGGGATCAAAGAATGCCTCGGTAGCCTGTTCAAAAGTTATTCCATTGTGTTTCTTAGGATTAGCCGCTGCTTTACGATCATTCCAGGTAAAGGCGATGCCATTTTTTTCAAAGCGGATATCCATTAGGCGATTTTATGCATTATATGTACATTGTCAATACATTATTGGATTTATTAACTTCATAACGAAAATTGTTTACAAAGTACAATTAAAACTAAATTAAGGAGTCAGAGCCTGAGGAAAAAGGTTATTTTTCTTGCCGTCGGTGCAATCAAAAATAAGAAGATTATCGGCGCTTTGGAATGGCTGGAAAGATTCGCTTACCGTAAGACGGACCGTATCGAAGTTGTGTAGGGTTCCGCATCGCGCACCGGGGTTTGGATATGGGTGATTGGTTGCAATGGGCGTTGTCAAGGTGCGCGGCCTACTGTGCTTAGCTTTAGATTTTCAATGTATTTTTAATGCGATTGTCTTGGATTGAGTGCTTTTCTCATAGAGTCGGGTAGATACGGCCATCGAAAATCAGAGGACGATGTCGAGTTCATCTAAAGCTTGAAAAAGCTAATAAATAGATATGCTAAACTCCATCCTAATTTCCCCTAATAAGCTCAATCCGTGCCGTGAAAGAAAAATACATCAACTTATTTACCGACTTTGGTTTCAAAAAAGCGTTTGGTGAAGAAGCTAGTAAAGAGCACTTGATCAGCTTTTTAAATACCCTGCTGCCGGAAAAACACCAAATTCAAGAGTTGCAATTCAATCAAAATGAACGTCAGGGGGCTTCGGCTTTAGACCGTAAAGCAATTTTCGACCTCAGCTGTGTCAGCTCGACCGGCGAATACTTCATTGTAGAATTGCAAAAAGCTAAGCAGAACTTCTTTAAAGATCGTAGCGTGTTT
>JAHJSQ010000012.1 GCA_018830325.1 Gammaproteobacteria bacterium | reverse complement strand
TTCACCTTTCACCTTTCACCTTTCACCTTTCACCTTTCACCTTTCACCTTTCACCTTTCACCTTTCACCTTTCACCTTTCACCTTTCACCTTTCACCTTTCACCTTTCACCTTTCACCTTTCACCTTTCACCTTTCGAACCACATGCCAAAGCGAACGAACGTCGGAGCGCGGATTTTTCAATAACAAGGTAATAACGATCTCTTCGAAAGCCGCTAAAATACAAATAACCGCCGCGACGCGAAACGGCCAAATAGGCCCGCCCAGAAACATCAGATATAAACTCCCCCCCATCGAAGCGGCTGCTAATTTAACGCTCCAGGTGTGATAACTGGTAAACCGGCCGAATTTCAAGAGCCCTGCCGCCGATGGCAGCAAGCAACTGGCGACAATCAAAACAACATAAAACCATTCGCGCGCAACGATTTCGGGCCACAACCACCAACAACTCAACGCGATCGTCAAATAGGTAATAACATCGGCCCAACTGTCGAGTACCGCGCCGAATTCTGAAACCTGTCCGGTTAAACGAGCCGTCCAACCATCCAACAAATCGGTCAAGAAAGCGACCGCCAATAAAATCATGAAGGCTACTGCATATCCGTTCCAGGCCAGCCACAATAAAAAAGGCGCGGCAACAAAACGAAAGCCGGTCAAAAGATTCGGTAAATTCCATTTAGACGTCTCATTAGGGTCGAGCATTTTCATCATATTTCGAATGTGGCCGCCAGCGGCGAATGGTCGGATAATACATGCCAAGGCGCATGAGCCAAACGCTCGCAAAATAACGGCACTAAACCCCGAAAATAAATTCTATCCATAGGCAAGATAGGCAACCAAGCCGGAAAAGTTCGGGCATAGCGGCCATGCGTGGATCTGAATACCTCTTTGAGATCCAAGTGTTCGTAAAAATAGCGTTCGGCCTGCCCCAACCAATCGTTGAAATCTCCGGCCACGATCAACGGCGCATCGTGCGGAACATGCTCATCGATCCTTTCGCAAAGCTTAGCGACTTGCAGGCGACGCTCCTTGCCGGTCAACCCGAAATGGATACAAACGATGTGCAATGGTTGAATATCCGCTTTCAAGCGAACCACGCCATGTAGCAAACTTCGGCTAGCCCACGGAAAAGGCGACACATTGATATTTTCGTAACTTTCGAAAGGATATTTGCTCAAAATAGCATTGCCATGATGACCGGCATTGTAGATCGCATTTTTGCCGTAAGCGTAATAAGGCCAGACACCTTCGGCGATGAATTCGAACTGCGAACGTTCGGGCCAATCCGGAATGCTCTTTTCGCGGTGCACATGCTCGCCCTGCATTTCTTGCAAAAACAATAAATCGGCATCCGCAGCAATCAAAGCATCTCGGATTTGGTGCAGAACGAACCGCCGATTGCCGACATTAAAGCCTTTGTGAATGTTATAAGTCAAAACCCGCAAGTGATTGTCTTTTAAGCTCATAAGGATTTAGTAAGGACGTTTACGGATATGCAGGCGATATAAAATCGGCGAGACGAACTCTTCGATCGTAAAAAATAATAAGACAACTGCGGCGATATCGAGCCCGTTCAATGCCAACTGCGACTTCAACAAAACCACCGGCAACAGCGATTCCGGAATCGTATCAAGTCCCCGTGCATGGCTACTTTCGACCATTCCTCGTCGTCGCTTGACATAACTAGCCGACAAATCGCCAATCATTGCCAACCCGCCAAACGCGGCGCCGACCGCCAACCCGTAACCCATCGACCAAGATACGGCGGAGACTAAGCCAATCGAGCTCAAAATGCCGCGCCAAGTCTTCGAACTTCCGAACAACGGTCGACCGTCGGATAATATAACACCTGCATCTACGGGCCATGCAAAACGCCTTCTGAACAATTTCCAGGCAATGACCGGCGCACCGTTGGCAACGAGCAATAATAGTAAAGCATGAATTACGCCTTGCCAGTAAAACACAATTTCAGTCATGAAAAGTCCGTTTTTAGAATTTCATACCTATCGCACTTCAAATTTCGGTTTTTAAAACCCCTCACCCCAGCCCTCTCCTAATGTGGGCGAGGGTGTATAATGACGAAATTTGATTGGCAAAAATATAGCAATACCAGCAATTCCCAATTTGGGGATCAAACAGGGTGTGGGGTATGCTTGGCGAGGATGTCGGCAGCAGGGAGCTGCCGTCAAGCCCCCATGGATGGGTTCACGGCGTTCCTCGACAGGGATACCCCACACCCTAAATCCAGCGAGAACGCTCAAACTGGGAATTGCTGATAGCAATACCCTTAGACTCGATTATTGAAAGAAATTCAGGTAACGTAGACCGAAAGCTTCAGACTTTTGCGAGAATATCTATGCCGAAACCGATCACGCCGCTATTGGCCGCCGACGCCTTAATCCAATTAATCGACCGTCCGGGGCGCCCTTTCGTTCTGATCGAACGCGCCAACCCGCCGTTCGGCTGGGCCATTCCCGGTGGCTTTGTCGATATCGGCGAAACAGTTGAACATGCCGCCATCCGTGAAGCCCGAGAGGAAACCGGTCTCGATGTTTCCTTGACCGCTCTACTAGGCATTTATTCGAACCCGCAACGCGACCCTCGCAATCATACCGTCACTGCGGTCTATATCGCCGAAGCAACAGGCACGCCGAAAGCCGATGACGACGCGAAAAACCTCGATACCTTCACCTTCGAAACGCTACCGTCAGAATTGGCTTTCGATCATGCACAAGTGTTGGCCGACTATAAGCGCTATCTCGAAACCGGCAACCCTACCCCGCTTCGCATCTGAGTCCGCCTCGCTTGCCCATGCACGAAAAAACGCCCACCTAGCGGACCCATCAAACCCTGGACATAAATTTTCCGGTAACGGTATTGATCTTGATTATTTCGCCGCTCTTTAGGTATTCCGGAACCTGTACTTCCAAACCGGTCGTCAATCGCGCCGGCTTGGTTCTGCCAGTTGCCGTTGCGCCCTTGATTTCCGGTGCGGTCTCGACGATTTCCAACGCCACAGAGCTCGGTAGTTCGATACCCAGCACGGTATCGTCAAACAACAACGCAACGATATCCTCGAGCCCTTCGGTCAAATAACCTTTCTGTTCTTCCAAATCGTCCGCGCCGACCGAGTATTGACTATAGTCCTCCATATTCATGAATACGTAGTTTTCGCCATCCATATAAGAAAACTGAACTTTCACGCGCACACAATCCGCATCCTTGAAAAAATCGTCTCCTTTCAGGGTTTCATCGAGTTTTTGCCCGGTCTTGAGATTATTGAACCGGACTTTATACAAGGTAGTCGCGCCACGCGAGGACGGACTTCTAACCTCGATTTGCTTAATTATATGCGGCACACCGTTAATCTCGACAACCATTCCACGCTTAAAATCACTGGCCTTTGCCACGCATTGCTCCTAACAATAATTAAAAATTGGGCATATTATACCTTTCGCACTTCAAATTTCGGTAGTGCCTGAGGAGGCGCCGGGGTGTGCGGCAAAGGCTTTGCCAGCATGGAGCTGGCATAGAGCCTGTAGGGACGTATTCACGGCGTCCTTTGACGGACACCCCGGCGTCGAATTTTGATCTACGATAGCTATAAACTGACAATCGGCAGAAGCTCATCGGCAGGCATTATTCGGCAAAAAATCACTCATCGTCCAATTGCATTGCCGCTCGAACGCAACGCAACACGCCATAACTATATTGCCCATTATATGCTTCGAAAATCGGTTTCAAAGCATTTCTTTGCGCATCCGGCATGCCTAATATGGCATCCTGAATCGCATGGATTTCAGCTTCGGACAAAGCGACCACCTCGTTCAATTCGACGATGCCTTGCTCCAGGGCCTGAGCCAAATGATTATAAATCGTATCCATGGTCAAGCCGCGTTGCTTAGCGATTTTTTCGGCGTCATAGCCCAGTCGAAACAGATCGACGGTCTCCAAGACCGAATCAGACAAAGAAACCAAGGCTTCCGGAACCGCTCCGAACTCTTGAATCACGGCTAGAAAATCGTCGCCGTACAACTCCAATTTGCGTTCGCCGACCCCAGAAATTGAACGAAATTGCTGATGATTCATCGGCCTGCTTTCAACCATCTCCATTAAAGTGGCATCATGGAAAATCTGATACGGAGGAATGTCCTGCTCATCGGCAAGCTCGCGGCGTTTAGTACGTAGCGCGTTCCACAGCAAGGTATCCTGCTCTTTTTGAAATTGCCGAACCGCGCTTTTCGAGCGTTTGCCGGATTCGGTTGACAGGTCTCGGCGTAGCATCAATTGCTGCTCGCCGCGTAGTACCGTGCGGCAAGATTCATCCAGACGCAATGAACCGTGACCTTCGATATCGACCGTTACCAAACCTTTGGCGACCAACTGCCGAAACACCGAACGCCATTGTTTTTCGTCGATGTCCTTACCGATGCCGAAGGTCGACTGCCGGTCGTGGCCGAAATGCTTGAGCCGCTCGGTCTCCTTGCCGAGCAATACATCGATCAAATAATTGACACCGAAGCGTTGTCCGGTCCGATAAATACAGGATAAGGCTTGCTGAGCGGCTACTGTGCCGTCCCAAGTTTTGACCGGTTCCAAACAGGTATCGCAATTACCACAATCGTCAGCCAATCGGTCGCCGAAATAGCTCAATAAAGCTCTACGGCGGCAACCGACTTCCTCACAAAGCGCCAACATTGCATCGAGTTTATGATATTCGAGGCGTTTATGGCTTTCGTCGGCATTGGAATTGGCCAACATTTGCTGCAGCGTGATCACATCTTGCAGACCGTATGCCATCCAGGCATCGGCGGGCAAACCGTCGCGCCCGGCGCGTCCGGTTTCCTGATAATAAGCTTCGATACTTTTCGGTAAATCGAGATGCGCGACAAAACGCACATTGGGTTTGTCAATACCCATACCGAATGCGATCGTCGCCACGATAACCAATCCTTCTTCCATCAAGAACCGGTGTTGATGCTGCTGCCTCGCTACATTATCCATCCCGGCATGATAAGGCAACGCTCGGATGCCTTTACTTTGCAGCCATTCGGCAGTCGACTCGACTTTCTTGCGCGACAAGCAATAGACAATGCCGGCTTCTCCGGCATGTTCGCGTTGAATGAATTGCAACAATTGCTGCCGGGCATTTTGTTTTTGCACGATACGGTAACGAATATTCGGTCGATCGAAACTGCTGACAAACAATCTCGCATGGTCGAGCGCAAGCCGGCTGATAATTTCCTGACGGGTTCGTTCATCGGCGGTCGCGGTCAACGCAATACGCGGAATACTCGAATATCGCTCATGCAACATCGACAACTGCAGATAATCGGCGCGGAAATCGTGCCCCCATTGCGACACACAATGCGCCTCATCGATCGCAAACAGCGCAATATTCAGATTATCCAATAACGACAGCGTGCGGGTCGAATTCAAGCGCTCCGGCGCAATATAAAGTAAATCCAATTGATCGTCGCGTAGCCTGCTTTCGATAGAACGCGCCTCTTCGGCGGTCAGAGTCGAATTCAAAAAAGCCGCATTGACCCCCAATTGATGCAATGCGCTAACCTGATCTTGCATCAACGCGATCAACGGCGAAATCACAATACCGACGCCCGGCCGCATCAATGATGGAATCTGATAGCACAACGACTTACCGCCGCCGGTCGGCATCAATACCAAGGCATCGCGTCCGGCCAACAACTCATCGATCACGGCCTGTTGTTGCCCCCTGAAACGATCGTACCCGAACACCGTATTCAGCACATCGAGCGGCTTAGTCGACATGTAATACCTCCTGTCCACAGCAATTCCCAGTTTGCGCAGTTTCGCCAATCTTACTGTGAAAGTTCGCAGATTTGGACTCTTTATCTAATTTTTTGATATAAAAAGCTTGGCAGAGAATATGCCGGTTCCGGAGAGGGGGCGGTTGCTCGACCGACAGGCGTCGGCGGCAGGGAGCCGCCGCCGAGCCTACACGGATGTATTCACGGCGTCCTGCCGGGCGAGTGACCGCACCCTCCGCCACCAGAGAACTTTCATTTGCCGGGGCGATGGCTAGGCCTTCATGAACGTTACTGTGAAAGTTCGCAGATTTGCATTCCTTATCTAATTTTTCGATAGATAACACAATGCCGGTTCCGGAGAGGGGGCGGTTGCTCGACTGACAGGCGTCGGCGGCAGGGAAAGCCGCCGTCGAGCCTACATGGACGTATTCACGGCGTCCTGTCGGGCGAGTGACCGCCCCCTCCCCGCGCCTCGAACGTTCATTTGCCGGGACGATGGCGAGGTCTTCATGAACGTTACTGTGAAAGTTCGCAGATCTGCATTCCTTATCTAATTTTTCGATAGATAACACAATGCCGGTTCCGGAGAGGGGGCGGTTGCTCGACCGACAGGCGTCGGCGGCAGGGACAGCCGCCGTCGAGCCTACACGGATGTATTCACGGCGTCCTGCCGGGCGAGTGACCGCCCCCTCCACCACCAGAGAACGTTCATTTGCCGGGACGATGGCGTGGTCTTCATGATCGTTAGGGTGTGGGGTATGCCTGTCGAGGAACGCCGTAAACCCAGCACCTAAATTACCCAAAATAGTTAACCATAGCCAATGAACTATGGAATTTAGGTGCTGGGTAAACCCATCCATGGGGGCTTGACGGCAGATCCCCGCTGCCGACATCCTCGCCAAGCACACCCCACACCCTTTTTGGTCCACAAATTGGGAGTAACTACCCTGTCCACGATAATATTTATTCAATTCTGTTAAACCTTTATAATGGTCCGATTTTCTTCAGACTCACGGGCGATAAACGCCCCTACTATGACTCAATTGCACCATCATTTACCGGCGCGTTTTAATTTATTAGTCGACAACGGCTTTGAAAATTTATTAAAAAACGGCCTCAAAGGCATTGAAAAAGAAAGCCTCAGAATCGGCAAGAACGGCGTCATCGCGCACACGCCTCATCCGTCATTTTTAGGATCGGCTCTCACGCATCCGTATATTACGACGGACTATTCCGAAGCTTTGCTCGAGTTCATCACGCCGCCGTTTAAGGATATCAAAGAAACGCTGAATTATTTAAACACGATTCATCAATTCGTTTACGATCATCTCGACGGCGAAATCCTGTTGGCCGCTAGCATGCCGTGCGGCATCGACGGCGACGAAAGCGTGCCGATCGCCGAATACGGCAGCTCCAATATCGGCCGCATGAAACACATTTACCGCCGTGGACTTTGGTACCGCTACGGCCGAACTATGCAGGCAATTGCCGGCATCCATTTTAACTATTCGGTAGCGGAAGCGCTGTGGAGCAGACTACACGACTTGGAAAACTCATCGTCGAGCCTCGATCAATTCATCGCGGACGGCTATTTCGGCATGATCAGAAACCTGCACCGCCAAGGCTGGTTGATCCTCTATTTATTCGGCGCGTCGCCTGCGATATGCAAAAAGTTTTTTAAAAGCCGTCCGCAAATGATGGCCCAGTTCGACGAATTCGACCGCCATACTTTATACCACCCTTACGCTACTTCGCTCAGAATGAGCGACATCGGCTATAAGAGTAAAAATCAGGCTTCGCTGCAAATCGACTACAACTCGCTAACCGGTTATGTCGACAGCCTAAGCCAAGCCATCAACACGCCCTACCCGGACTATGAAAAAATAGGCGTCAAGGTCGACGGCGAATACCGACAGTTAAACAGCAACATTTTACAAATCGAAAACGAATTTTACAGCACCGTCAGACCCAAGCAAATCGCTAACTCCTGCGAAAAGCCGACTCTAGCGCTCAAACGGCGAGGAGTTCGTTATATCGAATTACGGTCGCTGGATCTGGACTTGTTTAGCCCCCTTGGCATCCAAGATGAAACCGCACATTTCATCGAGGCCTTCATGCTGACTTGCCTACTGCAAGACAGCCCGCCCAACGATTCGCGGCAGTTTATTCTCAATAACGCCAATCAACTTGCGGTTGCCCATCTCGGCCGTCAACCCGGCCTTGTACTCGATAAAATCGACCGTAAAATACCTCTCAAAGACTGGGCCGAAGAAATCCTGGCCGACATGGAACCGGTTTGCACGCTTTTGGACGATGACAATTCCGAAAAACCTTATAGCGCTGCCTTAGCAGCCCAAAGAAAAGCCATAGAAAATCCGGACTTGACGCCGTCCGCAAGAATTCTACGCGGCATGAGCGAAACACAAATGCCGTTTGCAACATACGCACTGAAAACCTCGATCAAACATGCCAAAAACTTTCGCAGCCAAAAGTTGGATGAGCAAAATACCCGTGCTTTCCAAGAAATGACAAAAGAGTCTATCGCCAAACAACTCGAAAAGGAACAAAGCGACGACTTATCTTTCGACGAGTTTTTAGCGCATTATTTTTCACAACAATAACCGGAATTCAACCCAAAAAATCTATCATGACCTCATTCGATATTACCGCCCTGCAGGCCGAACTGCAGGGACAAAAACCCCGAAAAATTCTTAAGGCCGCGCTGGAACAATTCGATAATATCGCGATTTCGTTCAGCGGCGCCGAAGATGTGGTTCTGATCGACATGGCCGTCAAAATACGCCCCGATATTCAAGTCTTCAGCTTGGATACCGGGCGCCTGCATCCCGAAACTTATCGTTTTATTGAAAAAGTGCGCGAACATTACGGCATTCAAATCGAATTGTTGACGCCGGATCATGCCATCTTGGACGAGATGGTCAAGGCCAAGGGCTTGTTCAGCTTTTATCGCGACGGTCATCAAGAATGCTGCGGCATCCGCAAAGTAGACTCATTGAGACGCAAACTCGCGGGTCTCGATGCCTGGATCACCGGCCAGCGCAAGGATCAAAGCGTAGGTACGCGCCAAGACCTGCCCGAAATACAAATCGACACGGCTTTTTCAACTCCCGAACATCAATTGATCAAATTCAATCCGTTGGCTAACTGGAGCTCCGCGCAGGTTTGGGATCATATCGAAGCCTATCAAGTCCCCTACAACGAACTGCACGAAAAAGGCTTCATCAGCATCGGCTGCGAACCCTGCACAAGACCGGTACTGCCGAATCAACACGAACGCGCCGGACGCTGGTGGTGGGAAGACGCCACAAAGAAAGAATGCGGCTTGCACGCCGGAAACTTGACACATAGGAAAAACTAAGCAATTCGGGGCGGACGAGATGCGCATTCAACTAACATTACTGGTTCACTTAGCCGGACAGTGAATAAATCACACAATTTGCGTAACTCGGTCACCGCCTTTTTCTCCGAAAATCGGGATACTGTACCCAAGTTCAACGAAACGCTTGAACGAACCACACCAACAATAATCAAGGGGAAATCATCATGAAAACAGTATCTTTTGCAGCAGTCGTTTTAATGTCAATCATCGCCGGCACAGCCATGGCCGAAGGCTCGAAAATCGAAAAATCAACATTAATCAACGCTTCGAAAAACACGTTGACTAACACGCAAGCGATAGGCCGAAATAGCGCCGCCAGCACCGGATCGATCAACGTAGTCGGTTCTAAAATCCAAAAGTCAACAGTCATCAACGCTTCGAAAAACACGCTGACTAACACGCAAGCGATAGGCCGTAATTCTGTCGCGAACACCGGTTCGATCGACATCCGCTAAACAACGCATGAAAGCACAAGGATGTGCGCTATCGGGACAGCGGAACGCGCAGGAAAAGCAACGTTAGGTAACGGCGACCAAACACAAGAGAGTGAAAACTTCGGACGGCGATGACAAGGACGAATTCCGCTTACTCCCTTTTGATTGAAAAACCGGCTAAGAATTAAGATATGGGATGTGTCTATCGAGGACCGCCGTGAACCCCTCCATGGGGGCTTGACGGCAGCTATCCCTGCTGCCGACATCCTCGCTAGCCACATCCCATACCTTCATAAAGTTAACTAATTTTTGAGTATAAAGGGAGTAGCCAAACGATTGACGAGCCCTTGGGCTTGAAAGTATCGGCTTTCGGCCACAACCTGCCGGACGAGTTTGATTTTGGAATGGCAGCTTTATGTTATAACGCGCTTATTTTTAGGCAGAACTAACTAGGCGAAAGACACAAAACCAATCTACAAACCGACTGCGGCCGGCGTTAGGTCAAGAAAACATACCCAAACCCAAGTAAGCGCACGAAACAAACAACCCAACCTGAAAAAACACGGTAGCAATTGTTGATGCGATTCTGAAATGCCCTGACCCAACGTCATTTCCGCTTAACTTGATTAATAGTATCTGCGTGACTTACAGGTTGATTGACTTACCTCGACGCAATAGCCCTAGAAACCATCTTATCAACGTTGGGTTCCATGTTGTCGGGCAGTAATGTTATTTCTGGATGAGCTTGCGCATAGACACGGAAAATTTCATCGGCAAAAGCTTGGCCGATAGCCAACACACCCTCAAAGTCAAAAATAACGTAATGAAAGCGTTCTACCCGTGCCAGTAATCGTTTCGCTTGCGACCTGGATACAAGTTTTTCATTACCGTATTGGGCTAAGCGCACAGGAATGATGGTTTTGTTGAATTGAAATTCGTCGGGTCCAGCATAGTCGTCGAACACCGCTTGAATCTGGCGCGTCGAATCCCGATTAATAAGCATATAGACCACTGTACCGTCTTTATCTCTAGAAATAGACGACTCGAGAATAAAATCGAAATCGAATGTGTCGTCGTGACTAAACCTGATTCCACACGATTCGATTTCAAACTCGTCGAAGACTCTCGATGTAAAAAAAATGCCTTCGCCGGTATGATTGTCGGGATCGGTGGTCAGCTTGCCTTTGGACAATTCGAATAGGGCTTGTCGTTCGTCACTTAAATCGCACAGCCGCTTAATTTTCCTAAAAATACCTTCACCGTCGTCAACGACAGCGATGACTATTTTTTCTTTGTCCCGTACAACGGATATATAAACTTGTTCTCCGCCCGAGTGGTCGATGACGTTATTGACCATTTCGGTAAAACCGTAATGGCATATGTCGACGATGTTTTCAGGCAAACCGTCAAATACGAAAGCGTAATAATCTCGCCAGACGCTATCCTCTGTGAAACCTTCGGTCAGAGGAAATAGAGACTTATATTGTCTTAAGTCGCCAAGAAAATATCTTTTTCCTTTACCGGTGCCGCTCGAGTTTAACCAGCCTTCGGTTTCTAAGCGTTTTATGTGGTTGTTGACTGCTTGTGCGCTTATCGAGAAGATAGTTGCAATATGTTTTGCAATATCAATGGGATGATGCCTGACGTCCCTAATAATTTGGCGTCGAATTTGCTCACCGCGCTCTTTGTTGCTCATACTTTATCCTTTAAGAAAACAGTTTTCTTAAAGGATAAATCGATTTTTCTTAAAGGGCAAGAGCCCGATATAGACTGATTGCAAGGTTTCTTGTTATCTAGCGAACGTCTGCTGCTTGCCAATGACCAGTCAACCAAAAAATTTCTGTCAAAGACGGCTTTGGGTCGAAAATGGACCAGCAAAATATTTCTTGCTTTATCCCAACTCAATCATCGGCGGACGACGGCAGGCCGGATGCTCGTTATGCAATCCGGCCTTATCTAATCAACGACCTTGAAAAAACGCCTCCAAAGCCGCCGTCCTTTCCTGATTAACGCGTTGTGCATGCGGTCGGCTTTCAACCGACTGGATATAGGCTCCAAAATTAGGGATATGCTCTGCGACTAAATCCTGTCCGTAAATTTGTTGCGTAACGAATGACACTAATTGTAGATGTGGCCAAGCAACTATATCGGCGGCACTGAAACAGTCGCCTAAAGCATAGCTCGAAAAGTCAGTTAAACGGACCAAACCGGTCAAACCGGATTCGACTTTGACCAATACCTCATCCTTAGTTTCTTGCGATGCCTTACCGCCAAACAATGCTTCGCCATATAGACGACGCGTAATCAGCTCCACATTCAGCTCGATATGCTGAATAAATTCTCGGCATTTCGCGCGTTCGAATGGCTTGACCGGATATAGCGGCTTTTCCGGGTAAGCCTCTTCCAAATATTCCAAAATTGCTTGAGATTCCGATAAATATCCGTCCGGTGTTTTAATAAATGGGATTTTTCCTAATGGCGAACGCTTCAAAACCGCATCGCTTTGTCCAGGCGGCAGCGCTTCTTCAACGAAAGCAATCTCTTTTTCCAATAGCGCAAGTTTGATCTTGTTGTAGTAATTGCTGATAGCAATCCCATATAGCGTAATCATGGTGAGCCTCCAATGATGAACAAAAGAATGACAGACAGACCAGTCTGTATAAATATTATACCTTTCGCACTTCAAATTTCGGCAGTGCCTTAGGAGGCGCCGGGATGCTAGGTCCCTCACCTAACGTTAGGTGAGGGACCTACATGGACGGATTTACCCAGCACCTAAATTCCATAGCCCATTGGCCATGGTTAATTGTCTTGGATAATTCATTCAGCACCTAAATAAGCCATGATTTTGAATCATTGCCAAAGACCTAAGGAATTTAGGTTCTGGATTTAGGTGCAGGGCCTTTGACGGGCACCCCGGTGCCGAATTTTGATCTACGATGAATATTAAAGATAGGTTAATTTTAACGATTAAAATTTATCGCCCGGTGACTCCTATAAAAAACTGTATTACCTGCACGCCTAACTCACAAGCCAAGCCTTATCGAAACTGCCGCGCTCATATATTTCGTTAAGATTTAATCCAAAATCCCCCGCGCGCAAAACCCTTGAAATACGATAAGGCTCTTGGTTGCTATTATGTATCGAATCGTCCTCTAGGTCGATTACGGTTTCCTCGCAAGGCTGCTTATCGGCATTGAGCAACATCAAAACCTTGGGCTTGGTTTTATTAGCGGCATTGCTTTTAATGATCACGCCGACTTCGCCTGACTTCAGCTCGACTAGGTTACCGACTGGATAAATCCCGATACAGTCTATAAATTTTAGAACTAAGCCGGCGTCGAAGTGACTGTCTCGACATTTCATCAAAATATTGATGGCTTCCAAATGAAGGCGCCCTTTACTGTAAACTCGATCGCTAGTGATCGCATCGTAAGTATCGACAATCGCGACTATACGAACGAATGGGGAGATCACAGCTTCCGTAACGCCCCTCGGATAACCTTGGCCATCCAACCTCTCATGATGCGCATAGGCGGCATCGACGGCTCCGGGATAAATACCGCGAGCCGACATCAGAATATTGCGGCCATGCGTAGTATGAGACCTCATGATTTGGAGCTCTTCCGGCGATAGCTTTCCCTCTTTATTCAAAATATCCAAGGGTACTTTCATCTTACCCATATCATGCATCAAGCCGCAGACTCCGAGTTTATTCAGGTCGTCGATCGAATAATTCAAATGCCGGCCTAGCATTATCGACATTAAACAGACATTTAAAGAATGCTGCGAAGTATACTCATCTTTGTTCTTCAACTGCGTCAGCAACATCATTGCGTCGGAGTTTTTTAAGACCCTATCCACACAAGCTTCAACAGACTTCTTAACGGCTTCGACATTCAACTGATTTCCGAATCGAATATCGTCCATGACCGTTTTCACCAAATCGCTGGTTTGCCGGTACGTATCGTTTGCATCGGCAAAAATGCCCATTTTTTCCTTGAGTTCCGCCGATAACGCACCATGCGTTTCTTTTTGCCTGGAAGGGTCGATAAAAACATAATCGCATACATTCTGAACGGCTTTGATGTCGGCATTCGATTTAATATCGAACCCTTGCAACATAAAAGGCGACTCTTCCCAAGGAATATCCAACTCGCTGACAAACATCCCGATTTCCAGTTGGTAGACATGAATTCGTATCGTTTTGCCGCTTTCCCGCATGTAAGTTTCCTGTTAATTACAATGACGCTTGAGTTTCCTCTAAATACTTCCGGTATTTAATCGAAAGCTTAACACCGGCAAAACGGCCTGCCATTCTGATTAATTCGTCCGTTTTTTTATCGAAAGTCAATTTCACTTCACTCAAGGCACGATCTTCATAACCTTTTTTTATGCCCATCGTCTCGAGTAAAAAATGATAAAGATAAATTTCTTGTTCATCGCTCACGTCGATGATTTCTAACGGTTCGCCAAGCTCTGCAAGGACCGATTCTTTTTTCGGTAACGATGCGGAAATTTTTTCGATATGATCGGCATTCGCCCGCATTTGTTTTGCGCCTTCATTTATTTCTGCACCGGCCAGCGATCGCAAGGAAACTTCTAAAAATTCCGCCGGAGCAATACGCAAAAACAACTCTGAAAACGTCCACGCAATCAGACGATTCTCTTTGTTGAAGTCGAGATTGAAAAAGAATTTAACTTCAGGAAGTATCGGTTTTTGATTCCGGTCGACTTTATGAAACAAATAACTCCAACGCCTACCCTCTCCTAACGGATCGGAATAACTCGGCCGCAAACCCGATAGCGAGACGAAGTCATCACTATACATAATTGGATTATTGAATCGCAAGGTAAAGTCATCGGTATTGACTACCGTGAAGTTTTTATCGAATTGATCCAGTTGACGGTAGGTTTGAAACGCCCGCCACCAATATATACAGCCGGTTAAAGTAAAGCACAAAATCAGCAC
Source organism: Gammaproteobacteria bacterium (assembly GCA_018830325.1). GTDB lineage: Bacteria > Pseudomonadota > Gammaproteobacteria > Methylococcales > Methylomonadaceae > Methylotuvimicrobium. The sequence goes on along the minus strand of JAHJSQ010000012.1, from coordinate 1,132 downwards.
AATCGTCCGGCCGAACCATAATTTGAACGTTTTATTACTCATCATCAATGCCTCGTATCTGTTGCGTTAGTCACTGCGATGTCGGCAAACAAACCTTCGACATCTATACGGTCGAATGAATAATTTTGTCCACAGAATTCGCAATTGACTTCTATGTCGCCTCGAGACTGCAAAATATCCTCAAGTTCTTCTCTTCCCAGGGAACGCAATGTGTTTTCGATCTTGTTTCGTGAACAAGCGCAACGAAACTCGACCGATTCGGAATCGAGTACTCTGACTTTTTCCTGGTTAAACAATCGATATAAGAGCGGCTCGCAATCCAGTTCCAATAATTCGCGATCCGTCACCGTTTGAGCTAACATTTCAATACGTGCCCAATCTTCCTTGTCACCCTTCCGGCTCGGCAATTCCTGCAACAACAAGCCTGCAGCTTGATGCTGATTCGCGACCAACCAAACTCGAGTATTTAATTGTTCGGATTGGCTGAAATAGGTCTCCAACGCTTCACCGAGATTTCGTCCTGCTAATGGAACCACCCCTTGATAGGGCGAACTATTTTCACTCTCAATCGTTAATATTAATTGTCCTTGCCCATACATTTGCTCGAACGAAGCGCTATCGACATCCTCGTTACAGCGAACCAGACCGCGAATATTTCTTTCATCCGAGGATTGAGCCACCAACGTTCTGATAATACCGGCTCCTTGAGCCTGCAAAATCATCGAGCCTTTAAATTTTACAATGGCGGACAACATAGTTACGGCGGCCAACGCTTGACCCAACTGCTCCATAATAAACGGCGAAGCCTGCTGGTGTGCTATCGATTGACGCCAGCTTTCATTTAGCTTAACCCATTCGCCTCTAACACCCAGGTCTTCGAATATAAAACGACGTAATTGATCTTGTTCTTTCATGTTTTAATCATTTCATTAAATTAAAGGTTATTATAAGGCATAGTTTTACTTAGGCTATGTATGCGGTAATAGTGTAACTATTCAGTCCCCCGGCAATTATCGTTCCCACGCTCTGCGTGGGAATGCCTGAGTACCGCTCCAGCGGTACGAGACGCTAGAGCGTCTCGGGCGGCATTCCCACGCTGGAGCGTTGGAACGATAGGGGGTGTGAATAATTA
>JAHJSQ010000151.1 GCA_018830325.1 Gammaproteobacteria bacterium | reverse complement strand
GTGAATGGTGAATGGTGAATGGTGAATGGTGAATGGTGAATGGTGAATGGTGAATGGTGAATGGTGAATGGTGAATGGTGAATGGTGAATGGTGAATGGTGAATGGTGAATGGTGAATGGTGAATGGTGAATGGTGGGCGAGTTATAGGAGGAGTTAGTGCTTGATTCGTGTTTCGGGCTTCCTTGCCCGGATTTTCCTAAAAGCCAAAGGTTATGCGGTTTTTTTTAGGCCTCTGGGCAGGGAAAAGACGACTTTTTCTTCAATGCCTTTGTTTTCAGTAATCGATTGACCGCCCCAGGCTTTCAATTGGTTGATAACTTCTTGTACCAGAACTTCCGGTGCCGATGCTCCTGCAGTAACGCCTACGGCAGAGATGTCGTCGAACCACTCTTGGTTCATGTCGTTAGCAGTGTCGATTAGATAAGCGGGCTTGCCCAGTTGTTCGGCGATTTCCCGTAAGCGGTTAGAGTTGGAACTATTCGGAGAGCCGACCACGAGAATCAAATCGGTTTTATTGGCAAGATCATAAACGGCATCCTGCCGGTTTTGCGTGGCATAACATATATCGTCCTTTTTCTGTTCCTGAATTGAGGCAAAACGTGCTCGGAGTGCGTCGACCATCACTTTTGTGTCGGTCATGGACAGCGTCGTTTGCGTCACGTAGGCCAGATTATTAGGATTATTGACCTCCAACTTAGCGACATCTTCCGGTGTTTCGACTAAATAAATGCCGCCGTTTTCGGTGCATTTTTCATATTGACCCATTGTGCCTTCGACTTCCGGGTGGCCGGCGTGACCGATCAGTATGACCTCTCTGTCTTGTTTGGCGTGCTTGGCAACCTGCAAATGGACTTTGGTGACTAGGGGGCAGGTTGCATCGAAAACGGTTAAATTACGCTCCTCGGCTTCTTCTTGGACTTTTTTCGAAACGCCGTGTGCGCTGAAAATCAAATAAGAGCCGACAGGGACATCGCTCAAGTCTTCGATGAAAATCGCGCCTTTATCTTTAAGGCCGTCGACGACAGTTCTGTTATGGACGACTTCATGGCGGACGTATATCGGGGCGCCGAACGCTTCGAGAGCTTGATCAACGATTTCAATGGCCCTATCCACTCCGGCACAAAATCCACGGGGGTTGGCGAGTATTATTTGCATATCTTGACTAAATTAGTAGGTTAAGGTGAGCTTATTTTAACCCAGCTTTAACATTTGCCAATCATAAAATATTGAATATTGAATAAAAGCGAATGGTATGGTGCTACATTGTAGCCTGAGTCTTTTAAAAAGCTGCGTAAAAGCGGGCATGATTTTTTAACTTGTATAATTTAATAGATTAGGCAGAATGCGCTATATTTAGTAAGGGCTGTGTTAACTCAATTCTGCCTCTGAGACGATAATTCCATCACTATCGGCATATAAAAAATAATCTTTTCTAAATTGTACGCCTGCGAAAGTCACAATGCTGTCCTGTTCTCCGTGGCCTTTTGTCGTGCTTTTAAGCGGATGCGCGTGGAGAGCGCGAATCCCGATCGGAATCGTATCGATTGCGGCCGCATTGCGAATACAGCCGTAGACCACGATGCCTTGCCAGCCGTTGTCGCAGGCGAGTTGTACAAGTTCCCGGTCGATCAGGGCGCAGCGGTGCGATCCTCCGCCGTCGACGACTAAGACGCGTCTCGAAACTTTGGTCGATAAGGTTGATTCGACTAATCCATTGTCTTCAAAGGCTTTAATCGTCGTGATTTGCCCGCAAAAAGCCGGTGTTGCTCCGAATATTCTGAAAATGGGGTCGGCGATTTGAAAGCCGTTAATTCCGGAGTATTTGTCACAGAGATCGGCAGTGGTAAACGTCATTGGCATTACCTTGATTAAGGCTGTTGGAAACATATCATAACAGAATTGAGGTAAAAATAGTTTGTGATGGATGTATTTGAGGAGTCGAATTGGTGCTTCATTGTGTCATAGTGGTGCATTACTCAAGAATAGACCAAGGCGGGTATTTTATTTCTACTTGAAATATCATTTTGGCATGATTAGTGTTTAAGTTTTGGGGGTGATGACGGATAAATTAAGCTATTTATGAACACGATAATTGAAACGAATAAAACTAAGTTGCTGGCTGCCATGCCGGCCGTAAAGAGTTACGAAGCTCGTCTTGCCTCGCTAAACGATTGGTGGGGGAAAATTGCGTTGATCGGAAAGATCAATAGCCATAATGTGGCGTCGACCATTCTTGAAGATATGAATTTGACGAAAAGTAAGTTCGGCGAGTTGCAGCAGAAGTTGACTTACAATTTAGTCGTCGAGAACTTGAAAAAATTGGTGCTCGATAATTCATCGAAAGCGCAAGTCGCGATCGATTTACTGATTCGTAATTTATTCGAACGCACTGCGGATGTGGGTTTTTTGGCCACAGACGACGATATTCGCTCTTTCCTTATTTCCGGAAACTCAGATCGGGAGGGAATTGATTTTATCGAAAATCGACTGCGCGAATATGTAAAAAAGTATAGCGTATATGACGAGATCATTATTTTCGATACCGAGGGGCGGGTTAAAGCGCATTTGGACAACGAGAACCCGATCAGTCATTCAACGGATCCTCTCATTGCCGAAACTCTAAAATCGAGTGCGGAATATACCGAAACGTTTCGATATTCGGAATTACAGTCGAATAAACGGCATTCGCTGATTTATTCCTGCAAAATAACCGAAAGTAACCAACAAGGATCGAAAGCAATAGGCGTCTTATGTTTATGTTTTCGGTTCGACGATGAAATGGCTGGCATTTTCGGCGATCTACTAGCGGCGGATGACGATGGCACGCTAATGATATTGGGTACCGACGGAAAAGTAATCGCCAGTAGCGATGAGCAATTACTGCCGCTACAAGCGGCTTTTGCTAATGCTAATCCGGTAAGTATTGCATCGTATAAGCTGCGCGAATATATCGTTAACACTCGACAAACCAAAGGGTATCAGGGTTTTTTCGGATTAGGTTGGACCGGGCGCATGATGACGCCGTTGGAAACGGCTTTTAAACGTAATGAAGCAGTCGATAGGGGAAGCGCTTACACCGATATTATCGATCAAGCCAGTACCTTCCCTCAAGAGTTGAAAGATATTCGCAAGGCCTCTTCCGATATCAATGCCGACCTCGGCTTGTTGGTGCTTAACGGTCAGATTGCATCGGCTCGGAAAAATGCGGCCGAATTTATGCCGGTTTTGGAGGCCATCAAACAAATCGGTTCCGATATTGCGAATATTTTCGCCGATTCGGTCAATAGCCTTCAGGAAGTCACGGTCATGTCCTCGCATTTGAACAATGCAGGGTTTTTAGCGTCGTTGGCGGTCGATATCATGGATCGTAATTTATACGAACGGGCTAACGATTGCAGATGGTGGGCGTTGACATCCACTTTTAGACACTGTTTGGCTCAACCGGAAATTTCGGTAAAGGATGAGCAGCGGATGACGGACATATTGCAATACATCAACGCTTTGTACACGATTTATACCAATCTTTATCTTTACGATAAAAGCGGTCGTATCTTGGCGGTGTCGAGTTCTTACGAGCGCTCGTTATTAGGCATGCAAGTCGACGAGCGAAGCGGAGCGCCGGCTGCGTTGAGGAATAGCGATTCACAGAGCTACAGCGTTTCGCCCTTCATCAGGACGCCATTTTACGGTAACCGCTATACCTATATTTACAATGCCTCGATCACGCATTTGGCAAGCCCGGATCGAGTACTCGGCGGGATCGGCATCGTTTTTGATAGTGAGCCGCAGTTTTCGAGCATGCTCGATGAAGTTTTACCGCGCGACGAAGCGGGAAAGCTGCTCGAAGGATGTTTTGCGTTTTTTACCGACCGCAATAAGATGATCATTGCTTCGGCTAATCACCCATCGCTCGGCGCCGGAGATTCGCTGGCGATCGACGACCGTTTTTTTGCGATGCGGACCGGACAAAGAGGTTCCGAAGTCATTCAATACAATGGTGTCCAATATGTTTTAGGAATGGCTGTGTCGAAAGGTTACCGCGAATACAAAACCGTTGACGGCTATAGCAACGATGTATTCGCATTTGTGTTCATTCCATTTTAGAAGCTTATGGTTGCGTTATATCTTTCGCACTTCAAATTTCGGCAGTGCCAGAGGAGGCGCCTGGGTGTCCGATAAAGGCTTTGCCAGCATGGAGCTGGCATAGAGCCTACATGGACGTATTCACGGCGTCCTTTAGCGGACACCCAGGCGCCGAATTTTGAGCTACGACGGGTATATTTATGACCAAGTCCTAAAAATAACGCGCCAACAGTCCGTGTTGCGGGCTTATTTCCGGTAGCGGTATTTTTACCTCGTAGCCGCCGCCTAGAGCTTCTTGCATCGGATGTCCGTGCAGGTCTTCCATATGTTCGACGATAATGTCGCGGTTGCCTTCGGGTAAAATCAATTCAATTTTATCGCCGACCGAAAACTTGTTTTTGACGTCGATTTCGGCCATGCCGGTCGCCGAATCGAAGTGTCTGATTTCACCGCAAAATTGTTGCTGATGGCTTTTCGAATAACCGGTAATGTAGTTTTGATGCTCATGCGTGTGGTGGCGTTGATAAAAGCCGTCCGTATAACCCCGGTTGGCAAGGTTTTCCAAGACGCCGAGCAATTGCGGATTAAACGGACGTTCGGCCAGTGCGTCGTCGATTGCTTGGCGATAGGTTTGCGCGGTCCGGGCTACATAATAATGGGATTTGGTACGGCCTTCTATTTTAAGGCTATCGACGCCGATTTCGACCAGGCGGTGAATATGTTCGATCGCGCGCAGGTCTTTCGAATTCATGATGTAGGTGCCGTTTTCATCTTCCATGACCGGCAGCAGTTCGCCTTTACGCCCTTCCTCCTCTAAAAAATAAACCTTATCGGCTAAGGGGTGGCGCTCGGCGCCGCCGCAACTGGCATTACTGATTTCAGACATCGACAAGGCGCCGCCGTCCAAGACATAATCGCCTTCGGCATTTTCATGTGCGGGCAGTGTGTCGTATTTCCAGCGGCAGGAATTGGTGCAAGTACCCTGATTTGGGTCGCGGTGGTTAAAATATCCGGACAGCAAGCAGCGGCCCGAATAGGCAATGCACAGGGCGCCATGCACGAAGACTTCCAGCTCCATGTCCGGGCATTCCTGACGGATTTCGGCAATTTCATCGAGAGACAATTCTCGGGACAGAATAATCCGTTGCACGCCGATTTGTTGCCAGAATTTAACCGTGGCATAGTTGACGGTATTGGCTTGCACGGATAAATGCACCGGCATTTCCGGCCAATTTTCTCGAACCATCATGATCAAGCCGGGGTCCGCCATGATCAATGCGTCCGGTTTCATCGCGATGATCGGAGCGATATCGGCCAGGAAAGTCTTGATTTTGCTATTATGCGGAATGACATTAGTCGCCAGGAAAAACTTTTTCCCGAGCCGGTGCGCTTCGTCGATGCCTTTGGCTAAGTTGTCGGCAAGAAAGTCGTTATTGCGCACGCGCAGGCTATATCGCGGTTGGCCGGCATAAACTGCGTCCGCACCGTAAGCGAAAGCGTAACGCATGTTTTTAAGGGTTCCGGCAGGAGAAAGCAGTTCAACGGATTTCATTATTAGGTTGGAGTTGTAATTAGGTTAGAGTCGTATAATCAGCGATTGGAAAGGATTCGGTGCGGAGCGAATTTGAGGAACGGCGCCGTCGAATCATGATTCATAATTGACGATATTTTATCACTTAAGTTCTATCCGTCCGCAAATCGTTGTAATTTATTCGTTATACCTTTCGCACTTCAAATTTCGGCAGTGTCTTAGAAGGCGCCATGCATGGCGCCGACATAGAGCCTACATGGATGTATTTACCCAGCACCTAAATTCCATAGCCCATTGGCCATGGTTAATTGTCTTGGATAATTCATCCAGCACCTAAATAAGCCATGATTTTTGTATTATTGCCAAAGACCTATGGAATTTAGGTGCTGGGTTCACGGCGTCCTTTGACGGGTACCCCAGTGCCGAATTTTGATCTGCGGTATAAATCCCGGACGTGGCGCTTTTTTTTTTCGATTCTATTGATGCGGCGAGAAATTGAATGGCGGCTTGGTTTTTTGTATTTTTGGCGGGAATTCTGATTATCGGCAGTGCTTTGATTTTGTTGCGAACCGCCAATATTCCAAGGTTGCCCAAACACGCGAAAGATCGTGCTGAGCGGCAATATGAAGACGGCGGTTAGGCATTGCGTCTAGGTACGCGAATATTCAGCGGGGGGAGACCCTTAAATTAAAGGTTACCGGCCCGTCATTAACCAACGAGACTTGCATGTCGGCGCCGAATTGACCGAATTGAACCTGTGTATGCAAGTCGACGGCTTTTTTTTGCAAATAATTGAAGAGCGTCAAACCGTGTTCGGGGGAAGCGCCTCGGCTGAAACTGGGCCGATTGCCGCTATCGGTGTCTGCCGCGAGCGTAAATTGCGGCACCAATAACAAGCCGCCGTCAATGTTACGCAAACTGAGATTCATCTTGCCCTCGGCGTCGGCGAAAATGCGGTAGTTAAGGATTCGCTCCAGCAAACGGTCCGCTTCCTTTTCGGTGTCGTTTTTTTCGACTGCGACCAGAGCGAGTATGCCGCGTTCGATCACACCGATGTCTTGTTGCCCGACAGTCACTTTTGCGCGGGTCACGCGTTGAATAACGGATATCATAGGATGTTTCTGTACAATAGCGTTTTTGGGCACGGAATTATAGCGTTCCGGCTCGATAACGGCTAATCGTTAAATCTTAAATCCATGCTCCAGGTCTTGCTTAAATCAATTGTACTATTGCTGGGTATCTCGGTTGCCTGCGCCGATGAAATTTATCGCTGGCAAGATGAAAACGGCAAATTTTATTTTTCGGACAAACGACGAGAAGGCGCCGAGCGTCTTACGATAACCCCCGGTTATTCTTATCACCGCATTCAGTATGTTTATGACGGCGATACGGTGAAGCTGGCAGACGGCAGAAAAATCCGCTTACTCGGGATCAATTCACCGGAGATCGAAGGACGCAATAAAAACGCGGAGGCAGGAGGCGAAGATGCTCGGCGGTGGTTAATCAACGCATTGAAAGACAAGCGCGTACGCTTGGTTTTCGATGCCGAGCAAAAGGATAAATACGGCCGGACACTTGCGTATTTATTTACCGAGGACGGCCTGCACCTCAATTTAGAGCTGGTTAGATTAGGCTTGGCTGCGCTCAGTATTTTTCCGCCGAATTTACGTTATAGCGACGAACTGCTCCGCGCCCAAACTGAAGCCGAAAAAAACTTTCGCGGCATCTGGAGACGGCCTGAATACCGAATCAAGCCGGCATCGAGTATTCGATCGGGTAATCATAGAGGTTGGCAGCGAATTTCCGGGCGCGTCAAAAAAATCAGAACGACGCGTAAATATGTTTATTTGACGCTTGGCGAACGCGTCGATTTTCGTATCGAACGCGCCAATCTAGCCTTGTTTCCAAACCTTCAAGGATATGTCGGCAAAGAAGTCGAAATTCGCGGTTGGCTCAATCGGTCCAAGGAGCGTTTTTCGATGCTGATTCGGCATCCTAGTTCGGTCAAGATACTCTGAGAGGCAGTAAATCTTATAGGCTACTTCCTTTTGATTGAAAAATCGTTTAAGTGAGCTTACTTTACTCAGGGCGAACGGGATTGAGAATGCGCAACTGATTTTTTAGGTTAATAGCAGTGCATCAGGGAGAGAGGGGAAAAAATGAAATTTGAAGCGCGATGACTATAATCGCAACCAAATGATAATTTTTTCTTAAATATGTAGAGCTTATGGCCTAAGCTTTTATCGACGGAGTGTGTTGTTTTTTTTGACATACTATGTACCGCACTTTATAGTTCAGCCATGAGTCGGCGTCTTAAACGTTTAGCGTTTGCCTCGAAGCTTCGGCCGACACTTGATAACCAAGCCCTTTCAAGACCCTATCCGACTCTTCCAAATCGGTCACTGGAAAAATAGAACCAGATGGAAAACGAATTTTTCAGCAAGCCCATCCTCAATTCGCCTTACGAATATCCGGCAAGGCATTGGGAACTCGATGATAAAGGACAACCCACGCAGCACATTGTAGAGCAGCGCCGACGGGCAGAATTTATTACCCCCATCCCAAAACCGAAGAAACGGAAAGGTGCCGGCGAACAGGCTCAGCTATTCGAATTTGAGGAATCCGATGAAATTTCTTCAAGCGATCAGCGTTATGACCCAACCCCAATCATCAATGAATTGCGTAAAAGCATAGATGACTGGCGCAAGCTACCGGATCCGACGAGTTGGTTAGTTACGCCTGAAACCGCACGTTTGCTTCAGCACTGGCGTCATCACTCATTTAATGGCGTGAAGCCGTTTTTCTGTCAGATAGAAGCCGTAGAAACGGCTATCTGGTTGACGGAAGTCGCTCCCAAGCTCGGCAAACAAGGCAAACGCTTCATCCAGCACTTGGAGATAGCCAATCAAAACGCTAACCCCGGCTTGATGCGTTTGGCATTAAAGCTTGCTACAGGCGCAGGCAAGACCACAGTGATGGCTATGATCATCGCTTGGCAAACCGTCAACGCCGTACGCCGTCCCAATAGCAAAAATTTCTCGCGTGGTTTTTTGATCGTTACACCGGGATTAACCATTCGTGATCGTTTAAGGGTGCTGCAGCCCAACGATCCCGATAGCTACTACCAAAGCCGTGAAATTGTGCCCGGCGACATGCTGAGCGATATAGAGCGCGCCAAAATCGTCATTACCAATTACCATGTTTTCAAATTGCGCGAGCGCTTGGAAATATCCAAAGGTAATCGACGGTTATTGCAAGGTCGTGGAGGCGACGCGTTAAGTACGCTCGAAACGGAAGGCCAAATGCTGCAGCGCGTCATGCCGGAATTGATGGGCATGAAAAACATTATGGTACTCAACGACGAAGCCCATCACTGCTATCGTGAAAAGCCTAATCAAAATGACGAGGGTCTTAAAGGTGACGAAAAGAAAGAAGCCGAAAAAAACCGCGAAGCCGCTCGACTCTGGATTACCGGTCTAGAAACCGTCAATCGTAAATTAGGCGTTCAGCGCGTAATGGATTTATCCGCAACGCCGTTCTTTCTCAGCGGGTCGGGTTATGTCGAAGGCACGCTATTTCCCTGGGCAATGAGCGATTTTTCCTTGATGGATGCCATCGAATGCGGCATCGTCAAATTGCCGCGCGTTCCGGTTGCGGACAATATTCCTGGAGCGGAAATGCCCAAATTTCGCAATCTATGGGACCATATAGGCAAAAAAATGCCTAAAAAAGGACGAGGCCAGGGTAAAACGCTTGATCCTTTAAGTATTCCGGTCGAATTACAAACCGCACTGGAAGCGCTCTACGGCCATTACGAAGAGACCTACCAGCTCTGGCAGGCTAGCGGCATCAAAGTGCCGCCGTGTTTTATCGTGGTTTGTAACAACACCAGCACATCTAAACTGGTTTACGACTACATTTCCGGTTTTCGTCCGGAAAACCAGGATGGCTCATCCGGTTTTGTGAATGGCCGATTGCCACTGTTTCGTAACTTCGACGAACATGGCAATCAGTTAGCCCGGCCCAATACGTTGCTCATCGACAGTGAGCAGCTCGAATCCGGCGAAGCGCTCGACAATAATTTTCGCAATATGGCCAGCGACGAAATCGAACGCTTCCGACGCGAAATCATCGAGCGTACCGGCGACCGCAAACAAGCCGAGAATCTATCCGATCAAGAGCTATTACGTGAAGTGATGAACACCGTCGGCAAGGAAGGCCGATTAGGCGAATCCATTCGCTGTGTGGTTTCAGTTTCCATGCTAACCGAGGGTTGGGATGCCAACACGGTAACTCACGTTTTGGGTGTTCGCGCTTTCGGCACCCAATTACTTTGCGAACAAGTGATTGGTCGTTCCTTACGCCGCCAATCTTACGAACTCAACGAGGAAAACCGGTTCAATGTCGAATATGCCGACGTTCTGGGGATACCGTTCGACTTCACCGCCAAACCCGTCGTAGCACCTCCGCAACCGCCCAGACAAACCATTCAAGTCAAAGCGGTCAGACCTGATCGCGATCAATTGGTCATTCAATTCCCCAGAGTGCAGGGCTACCGGGTCGAACTACCGGAAGAACGTCTCACAGCAGAATTCAATACCGATTCCATCCTGCAATTAACACCTGATTTGGTGGGGCCTTCCGTTACCCAAAATGCCGGCATCATCGGCGAATCCGTGGACCTTAACTTGGTCCACACCGGCGACATGCGCATGTCGAGCTTATTGTTCCATCTGACTCAACGTTTGCTCTACACCAAGTGGCGCGATCCGGGCGACGAAGCCAAACTACATCTTTTTGGCCAACTCAAACGCATCACGAAACAGTGGCTGGATACCTGCCTGGAATGCAAAGGCGGCACTTATCCGGCCCAATTGATGTATCAAGAACTGGCAGACATGGCTTGCGAACGCATTACCGCCGCCATCACCCGAACATTGGTCGGTACGCGTCCAATCAAAGCCGTGCTAGATCCTTACAATCCCACTGGTTCAACGAATCACGTCAGTTTCAACACCTCTAAAACCAATCGCTGGGAAACCGCTGCAAACCGTTGTCACATCAATTGGGTGGTACTCGATAGCGATTGGGAAGCGGAATTCTGCCGCGTTGCGGAAAAACATCCCAAAGTAAAAGCTTATGTCAAAAACCATAGTCTGGGCTTGGAAGTGCCTTATCGCTATGGCTCGGAAACCCGTAAATACCTGCCCGATTTCATTGTTCGCGTGGACGATGGCCACGGCGAGGATGACTTGCTAAATCTGATCGTCGAGATTAAAGGCTATCGACGCGAAGACGCCAAAGACAAAAAAGCCACCATGGATACCTATTGGATACCCGGTGTCAACAACCTCCTTACCTATGGCCGATGGGCCTTTGCAGAGTTTACCGAGGTATATCAAATCGAAACGGACTTCGAAGCCAAGGTCGAAGCCGAATTTGCCAAGTTGCTGGACGCAGTTAGCCAAGGCCAAAATTGATATGTATAGATTTTGCCGCTTTGCTATACATGTTCCTGTCGATATACATAGAAAACAGCACTTTTTTAAGTGTTCAGGATTGGTACTCAACTCAAATTTCAAGCAAAGATCATGAAAAGCGATTTAATTCACAACCTCACCGAGAATTTTGAAGCCCACGCGCAACAAGCCGACAACGGTGTTGAATTTTGGCTAGCCCGAGATTTGCAAATTCTTCTGGGATATAGCAAATGGGATAACTTCCTGAACGTAATTTCCAAAGCTAAAACGGCCTGTGAGGTCTCGGAGCACAACGTCTGCGACCATTTTGCCGACGTCGGGAAAATGGTCGACCTCGGCTCAGGCAGCCAACGGGAAATCGATGACATCATGCTCACCCGCTATGCCTGTTATCTGATTGCCCAAAATGGCGACCCTAAAAAACAGGAAATCGCCTTTGCCCAAACCTATTTCGCCTTGCAAACCCGGCGGGCGGAACTGATCGAACAGCGGCTACTGGAAGCCGAACGCGTCTCCGCCAGAAAGAAACTCAGCGAAACCGAAAAAGAACTATCTCAGATCATTTACGAACAAACGGGCGGCAATCAAAACTTCGCTACCATTCGCAGTAAAGGCGATCAAGCATTGTTTGGCAAATCCACCCAAGCCATGAAATCGCAGTGGAAAGTTCCGGATGGAAGGCCATTAGCAGACTTTGCTCCCACCATTATTCTCAAGGCCAAGGATTTTGCCACCGAAATCACCATCTTCAATGCGCGCCAGCATCAAATGAGCACAGAGTCCGCGATTGCCAAAGAACACATCACCAACAACAAAGCGGTTCGCAACACCTTACTGGAACGCGGCATTCGCCCGGAAAGCCTGCCAGCCGCAGAGGACGTGAAAAAAGTGGAACGTCGATTAGCAAGCGAAGAAAGGAAATCCATCAAAAAGCCCGACGCATTGGACTCATAAACTCAACGGACACTCATGGCCAAAGATACCAGCAAACTCAGCGTCGAAACCCTGACCCACGACGACGCCACCCGCCTTAACATTCCCACTGCCGAATACCAATCGGTGATGGCCAAGGACGAGCAAAGCCCGATTCGTTTGGCCTATGAGCGACGTAACTGCGACCTCGACCCTCAATTGGTTTGGCGCGGCAAGGACGAGCAGGATTGGTCGGACTTGGTCGTGCATGCACCTCCACTGTATATCCAGGAAAAAGTCCATCCCAAGGTCTTGATCGACGACTTGCTGCGTCGCACCGAAAGCCGGCAACCGGCGGAACCCGATCAAATTGATCTGTTTTCCGACTTCAACGGACTGCCCAACGACAACGCCAAAACCGAGTTTTATCGCCACGACGGCCATTGGTCCAACCGCATGATTTTGGGCGACAGCTTAGCTGTCATGGCCAGCTTGGCCGAACGCGAAGGTTTGCGCGGCAAGGTGCAATGCATTTATTTCGATCCGCCGTACGGCATCAAATTCAACTCCAACTTCCAGTGGTCCACCACCAGCCGCGACGTCAAAGACGGCAACACCGACCACATTACCCGCGAGCCGGAACAGGTCAAAGCCTTTCGCGATACCTGGCGCGACGGCATTCATTCCTATTTAACGTATCTGCGCGACCGGTTGACCGTGGCGCGGGATTTATTGACCGACTCCGGCTCGATTTTCGTACAGATTGGCGATGAGAATGTGCATCGGGTGCGGGCAGTGATGGATGAAGTTTTTGGAGATGAGAATTGCATTTCACAAATAGGTTATGCAACTTCAACGGGGAGAACATCTAAGTTTCTAGCATCTGCCACAGACTATGTTCTTTGGTATTCAAAAAATAAGAGTCTTACTAAATATAGGCAGCTCTTCTTCAAAAAGGAATTTGACCAAGACGACGAATACGAACTTGGAGACTTAACCAGTCAAGGAGCTGCCAGCACACCACAACCATTCGAATTTCAAAATCAAATTTTTTTTCCTTCGGTCGCAAGACACTGGAGTAACGAACATACAGTTGGCATGCCGCGTCTTGCCAGAGCTGAACGAATTGTTCGGGTTAGTAAAACCCAAATTAGAGCAAAAAAAATACTTTCTGAGAGATCGGTCTCACCAATAAATAGCCGCTGGCTTGATACACAAATTGGGGCTTTTGCTGCTGAAAAAGTCTACGTGGTTCAAACAGCCACAACGGTAATTAGCCGATGCTTGTTAATGGCTACCGATCCGGGCGACCTTGTGCTCGACCCCACTTGCGGCTCCGGCACCACCGCCTATGTCGCCGAACAATGGGGCCGCCGCTGGATTACCATCGACACGTCTCGCGTCGCGTTGGCTTTGGCCCGTGCCCGCATCATGGGCGCACGTTATCCGTATTACTTGCTGGCCGATAGCTACGAAGGCCAACGCAAGGAAGCCGAACTAACTCGCACTGCACCGTCCAGCCAACGTACCAGCGGCAATATCCGGCACGGCTTTGTTTATCAGCGTGTACCGCATATCACGCTAAAGGCCATCGCCAACAATGCCGAAATCGACGTCATCTGGGACAAATTCCAGGAAAAGCTGGAACCGCTGCGCGAGCAACTGAACTCGATTCTCGTAGGTTGGGCCGAACAACGTGATGCCCAACAATCGGGCGCCTCGAACGTTGGGCATCGCTCCCGCTCAGCCCAACCTACGCCATTCAAACCTTTTGAAGAATGGGAAATTCCCCGCGAAGCCGACGCCAACTGGCCGGATGCCGCAAAACAATTACATGCGGAATGGTGGCAACACTGCATCGCCCGCCAACAAGAAATCGACGCCTCGATCGCAGCGAAAGCCGATTTCGAATACCTGTACGACAAACCCTACGAAGACAAGAAAAAAGTCCGCGTCGCAGGGCCGTTCACCGTCGAAAGTCTGTCGCCGCATCGGGTATTGACCGTCGATGAAAACGACGACCTTGTCGATGGCGTGACCGAAGCGGATTCCGAGTACCGCGAAGAACGCGATTTCGTGCAAATGGTTCTGGAAAACCTGAAAACAGCCGGCGTGCAGCAAGCGCATAAAACCGACAAAATCGACTTCACATCGCTTATCCCTTGGCCCGGCGAACTGATTTGCGCCGAAGGCCTCTATAGGGAAGGCGAAGAAGATTCCGGTACCGAGAAGCGCGCGGCCATCTTCATCGGCCCGGAATTCGGCACCGTCTCCCGCCCCGATCTGGTTGCCGCCGCCCGCGAAGCCGGCGACGCCGGTTTTGACGTACTGATCGCTTGTGCCTTTAACTATGACGCCCATTCCTCGGAATTCGACAAACTCGGCCGCATCCCGGTACTGAAAGCCCGCATGAACGCCGACTTGCACATGGCCGACGACCTGAAAAACACCGGTAAAGGCAATTTGTTCGTGATCTTCGGAGAGCCGGACATCGATATCCTCGACGCCGAAGGCGGCAAGATTCAAGTCAAAGTCAACGGCGTCGACGTGTTCCACCCCAACACCGGCGAAGTCCGCAGCGACGGCGCCGAAGGCATCGCCTGCTGGTTCATCGATACCGACTACAACGAAGAAAGCTTCTTCGTCCGCCACGCCTATTTCCTAGGCGCCAACGATCCCTACAAAGCCTTGAAAACCACCCTAAAAGCCGAAATCAACGAAGAAGCCTGGGCCACGCTGAACAGCGATACCTCAAGGCCATTCGAAAAACCCAAATCCGGGCGAATTGCGGTGAAAGTGATTAATCATCTCGGGGACGAGGTGATGAAGGTATTCAGAGCTTAATTTTAGCAACCAACGATCTGAAAGGTGTGAATAAGTGGCAAGAAAGGTATTTTTTAGTTTTCACTATGACCGTGATGTCCGTCGGGTTGTGCAAGTTCGTAATTCATGGGTTGTAAGGTCAAAAGGTGATGCTCAACCTTTTTATGACAAAGCCGTTTGGGAAACCGTCAAACGTAAGACTGGTATCGAGAAATGGATTGAGGGTCAACTTAATGGAACATCAGTTACGGTAGTTCTAATAGGCTCTGGGACATATAACCGTCCGTGGGTTCGGCACGAAATCAAGCGCAGTTATGAGCTTGGTAAAGGGATTTTAGGAATTTATATTCACAATGTGAAGGATCCTCAACTAGGCACAGATTCAAAAGGAATGAACCCGCTTGATTATTGGGAAATAACTCGAAACGGTTCTAAGATACCCTTATCCAGCCTATACAAAACTTATGATTGGGTTAGAGATGACGGGTATACAAATTTGGCATCTTGGATTGAGACTGCCGCTAAGGCAGCGGGACGCTAAGGAAGATATGCTATGGCTATTTCAATTAATGATTTACGCAATGCCTCATATCGCTTCAGAACTATTAGGACCAAAACATTAGACGAAGCGCGAGCGTCAAGTTTTAAGACTGCTTTCCTATGCCACAGTCATAAAGATCAAGATCTGGTAAAGGGATTGGTTACCCTATTTACCGAGTCTGATTGGCAAATTTACGTGGATTGGGCAGATGAGTCCATGCCTGAAACACCGAATCGCCAGACTGCTGGAAATATTAAACAAAAGATTGTGGATCATAATTTATTCCTTTTTTTAGCAACGGCCAACTCGATGGCATCAAGATGGTGTCCTTGGGAGATTGGCTATGCAGATGGAAAAAAGCAGATTGATCAAATTTTGATAATACCAACTACTGATGGCGCTAAAACTCATGGCAACGAATATTTAGATCTTTACCGTAAAATCGACTGGGGTTATTTAAATCAACTACGTGGAGACTTAGCTGTATGGCGCCCTGGAGAGACTAATGGTATCTGGCTGAGAAACTTTTAAAAGGTAAACTATGGCTTTTCTTTATGAATTGGCGCTACTTGGCTCTCCCTCGAAAAAGCAGATTAGAGAACTTGAGCAATTTGTCTCTGAAGCTATTCAGCCGTTTGGCTTGCAGATTGGTAAAGAAATAGGATGGGCGATATATCCTGAACCATTTGATCCTAACCAAAAGAGAGCAGCCGCGGCAGTTTTCTTCGGAGGCAAGAATGCTCCTGTGGAACACCTAGATAACTTATTAAGTAGATCTATTCCAATCTTACCTGTTATTTCTGACATAAAAAAAGTAAATGAAGAAATTCCATCAGTTCTTCAACATTTAAATTGTCTGGACTATGGTAAAGACGGGGCGAAAAAAATTGCCAGTGCATTGTTAGGGTGTGCGGAGCTCTTGCCCCGTCAGAGGAGAGTGTTTTTAAGTTACCGAAGAGATGAAGCATGTGGTGCAGCTGTTCAATTATTCGATTACCTGTCATCAAAATGCTTCGATGTGTTCTTAGATACTCACGCAATTGCCCCAGCTGAAGATTTTCAAACAAACCTTTGGCATCGTCTTTGTGATTCCGATGTTTTATTGATGCTGGATACTCCCACTTATTTTTCCAGTCGCTGGACAAGTGCAGAGTTTGGAAGAGCTTTAGCAAAAGGTATTTCCGTACTTAGTGTCCAATGGCCGAACTTTACCCCATCTCCACGTACTGCAACTGTGAGTCGTCTTGTTCTTGCTGATGATGAGATTGACTCAGGTACTGGAAGTTTAACCAATAGCGCCATCACACGAATATGTTCTCAACTTGAAACTGTGCGTAGCCAAAGTCTTGCTGTCCGAAATCGGAATCTTGTTAGTAATTTACGTAGTTCAATTGAATTAATTGGTGGTAGTGTAACTGGTGTTGGATTAAATAAAGCTGTCTTTGTGAAATTGGCCAACGGGCGAGATATTGTCGTTTATCCTACTGTGGGCGTACCCACTTCTACTACTTTACATGATGCGACAAAAAATGCTCCAGGACAGTCTGTGGCAGTGGTTTATGATCATGTTGGACTGCATCCGAGTTGGCAAGAGCATTTAGATTGGTTGGGTAGTCATATCAAGTCGGCTCGTTGGGTCAAAGCAAATGAAGCGGCATGGCAATTTGCCGATTGGGAGACTTAATAATGAGCGCGATTTTCTTATCAGCAAGCGTTCCTATAATAGGTCGTGGTAATTATTATGAAACTGCGGATCCTTTTCTTATCCAAATTGCTGTTAGGGAGTTCGTACTGGCGGTCATTCGAGATAAACAGATCGTTTGGGGAGGTCATCCTGCTATCACGCCTATGATCTGGACAATATGCCAAGATCTTAGCGTTGACTATTCACATTCTGTTGTCCTATATCAGAGCAGATTTTTTGAAGACCGTTATCCAGAGGAAAATCAATTCTTTCGTAACGTCATCTACGTTGATGCTGTTGATCACGATCGAGAGGCAAGTTTATTAGCAATGCGTGAGGCAATGTTGTCGAGGGAAGACTTGGAGGCGGCTGTGTTTATAGGAGGAATGGAAGGAGTTGAAGATGAATACAACTTATTTAAAGGCTTTCACCCAACATCCAAAGTCTTGTTTGTTCCTTCTCCAGGTGGTGCAGCACTTCAGTTAGCAAAACGAATCGGTAATTACAATGAGACCGAATTAAACGATGTCGATTTTGCAAAGTTATTTCATTCAGAGTTTTCTGTAAACTCAATGGCTAAGCGATAGATATTTGGATATGGACTTCCAAATTTCTGACATCTCATTCCCTCATTCCATAGCCTAGCAAAATTCACTGCGACGAGCAAAAAGCTGTCAAAGCCACAGTATTTGACCTGTAACTAAATTCGGTCAATCCCGTATACCAAATCTACAAAGGTAAAAATTATGCGCAAACAAACCATCCAATACTCGTCACCGCTCGATGCGCTGATCGAAATTGCCAAACGGCTCAGTATTCGTGCAAGTCAACATCATACGGATTCGGAAGAGTTTTTTTATCGATACAGCCAGAGAAAAATGCCCGACGATGCGGAATTGGTTGAATGGGTCAACGACTATCGGCATTACCTGCATTTGCATCAGGAACTGGATGTGAAGTTGAAACATGTTGCATGATGCGCTAGCAAAAGGTTCGTGATGAATTTCCGTATAGCAGATACCTTCACCGACAGCCTCGCCAAACTGACCGGCGAAGAACAAAAAGCCATTAAAACCACGGCGTTCGATTTGCAATTGAATCCCGAGAATCCCGGATTCAGCTTTCACAAATTGGATCGAGCTAAGGATAAGAACTTTTGGTCGGTTCGGGTCAATACCGATATTCGCATTATCGTCCACAAAACGCAGAGCAGTTTGATGCTTTGCTACGTCGACCACCACGATAAGGCGTATCACTGGGCGGAGCGACGTAAGTTGGAGACGCATCCGAAGACCGGCGCGGCGCAGATTGTCGAGATTCGCGAACGCGTCGAGGAAATCGTCGTTCCCAAATACATCGAGACTCCGATCGGCAAACCCAATAAACCATTGTTGTTCGAGAAATTTTCCGATGATGAATTGCTCGGCTTTGGCGTGCCGCACGAGTGGTTGGTCGATGTTCGGGCGGCGGATGAAGATTCGATTCTGGATTTAGCTGATCATTTACCGGCAGAAGCGTCCGAAGCCTTATTGGATGTGGCTGTCGGTAAAACACCGTCGATACCGCTGCTCATTGGGCCAGACACCGATCCTTTTCAGCATCCGGATGCCTTGCGCCGCTTTCGCATCATGGCGAACGCGGAAGAATTGGCCTTGGCGTTGGATTACCCGTGGGAGAAATGGACGGTATTTTTACATCCCGCTCAACGTCAATGGGTGGAGCGCGAGTTCAAAGGGCCTGCACGGGTCTCCGGTTCCGCCGGAACAGGGAAAACTATCGTCGCACTGCATCGCGCGGTGTATTTGACCCGGCAAAATCCGGATGTGCGGGTTTTGTTGGCTACGTTCTCGCCGACATTGGCCCATGCGCTACGTAATAAATTGAAGCGGCTGATTAGCCAAGAGCCCCGGTTGGCCGAACGGTTGGAAGTACATGCGTTGGACGGAATCGGCCAACGCCTTTACGAGTCTAATTTTGGCAAATGCCGGTTGGCGGATTCTCATTTGATCCGGGATTTGTTGAGCACCGCATCCAAACGTGTAGAAGGCTATAAGTTCAGCCACACCTTTCTGTTTTCCGAATGGCAGCAAGTAGTGGATGCCTGGCAGTTGGATTGCTGGGAGGCTTATCGAGACGTCAAACGGCTGGGCAGAAAAACGCGATTGCCGGAAACCCAAAGGAAAGTGCTGTGGGCGATTTTCGAACAGGTGAAAGTTGCTTTAGATGCTCGCCAGTTGATAACTCTGGCTACCGTTTTTACGCGTCTGGCTCAGCATTTCACCGATCAAAAGCGGTTGCCGTTCGATTTTGCCGTCATCGACGAGGCTCAGGACATTAGCGTGACACAGTTACGCTTTTTGGCCGCCCTGGGCGGTAATCGAGAAAATGCGCTGTTTTTTGCCGGAGATTTGGGCCAGCGGATTTTTCAACAGGCTTTTTCCTGGAAATCGTTGGGCGTCGATGTGCGGGGGCGGTCGAGAACGCTGCATATCAACTATCGCACTTCCCACCAAATTCGGGCGAAAGCGGATTTGTTGTTGGGGCCTGAAGTTGCGGACGTCGATGGCAATGTCGAAGAGCGAGATGGCACGATCTCGGTATTCAACGGTCCGAACCCTTCGATAATGAAGTTGGAATCGATTGAACAAGAAGCTAACGCTGTAGCCGATTGGTTGGTCAATCTTACCTGCAACGGTGTGAAGCCGGATGAAATCGGGGTGTTTGTTCGTTCGGAAAATGAATTGTCGCGCGCCGGTGAGGCGGTCAAGGTGGCCAATTTACCGTTTCTGGTGCTCGATGAACGTGTCGAAACGACAACCGGCCATGTTTCGATTTGTACGATGCACGCAGCCAAGGGTTTGGAGTTTCGAGCGGTTGCTGTGATGGCATGTGATGACGAGATCGTTCCATTACAAGCCAGGATTGAATCGGTAAGCGATCAAGCCGATCTGGTAGAAGTCTACGAGACCGAACGGCATTTGCTTTACGTGGCATGCACGCGCGCCCGGGATTATTTGTTAGTCTCGTGTGGCGACATGCCGTCCGAGTTTGTCGATGATTTGCAATAACGTTAGAAATAAAAGAAAAGGCCCAAATCAAGGAATCCGCAATGGCAAACAATTGGCTCACACAATTCATCTTTACGCATATTCGCCAAACCAAGCCCGATGGGCGACCTCTATATGCTTATAAATGTAATGAAAAAAGCTATGGTGTTTTAAGGGATGTTCTGGTCGAACAACTGAAGACGGTGGATTATTCCAAAGCTAAAGTAACCACCATACCTTTTTACTTTTGTCTTTATGCTGCCGAAACGTTTTGCCGCGAACATGAAAGCGGAGTATGGTCTTGGGATACTGTTTTCCGGCCATTAGGCATAAAAAGGCCAGATGATATCTATATTCGAGAGTGGGTCGAACGGGGGCTGGATTGGTGGAAAAGACCATTAATTAAACACAATGGTCAACGACGATTTTTTTTAAACACAATTGCCTGCGAAGGCGGCTTACCGTTAAGGTTATTGCAAAAAAACAATGCGGCAATCAACCAGTTTTTTCGTGCGATTTTAGAAGGCTATTATAAACAAGGGTGCTGTGGCGTTGATGCGGCGGAAATGATTGGCCGTTTACAAGCAGTTAAATTGCCCATCAGTTTGCGTCAGGATGTTGTTTTTCATCTTGGCGGCGAATTAATTGCAACCATTGTCGACTTGCAGCGAGAACTAGGCAATGCGCCAAATACTATCGAGAACTTGGATAAACTTATTCCAGATTGGCGCAGGCGCTTACCACTGAGACTGGAGGATCATGCAACCGATGCGTTGCTCAAGGGTCTGGTAGACCACTCACGAGAATTATCTCGTCTCGCCCAATCTCGTCTTCGTTGGGTTGGAAAGCTCAAAGAATATCCCACTGGATGGAGAGTTCAAAAAAGTCTGGAATGTTCAGATTCTTTTACTGGTGAACAAATCATCCATTGGATTGCTCTGGACGGTGAATTGCCACCCCGATTACGATTGTTGCTAAAAACCCCCTTGTCGACGGAAACCGTAGCCCTCTTGACATTGACTCAGGGCTCTGGAAAGTCGGCTGTGTAT
Organism: Gammaproteobacteria bacterium; assembly: GCA_018830325.1. Classification (GTDB taxonomy): domain Bacteria; phylum Pseudomonadota; class Gammaproteobacteria; order Methylococcales; family Methylomonadaceae; genus Methylotuvimicrobium. The sequence continues at coordinate 41,177 of JAHJSQ010000151.1, read as the reverse complement.
CGTCGTGAATGGACGCGCCGTGATGGCGTTACCTTGAACGGCGCATCAGTTATGGATGAGCTCCGGTTGTTATTGCAAGTTGGTGACACTGCGCATTCCCTAACAGTTGAAAATGAAGAGGCGTGGGGGGATTTACCTTGGCTTTTTGTTGCCAAGGGTAGTAACGGAGATCTGCACTACCTCGGTGAAGGCTCAAGACAAACAAGCGCCGATAATGCCTGGGTATTTACGCCGGAAGAATTCACGGTCGAATCCGAGCAAAGCGAATGCGACAAAGTAGCAGCGGATTCCACTCTCAAAAGAATTCTTTACCGAGTCTGCGGCTCCATCGATTTTGTCACCAAAGAAGGCGATCATTACCGGATTACCTGCCGGGCGGAAAAAGACGTCGAGGAAAATTACAGCATTAGTGGAGGATCTTTACCCGGCGTTTTGAATTCTTATCCGCTGTATCTGGGGTTGCCCCGCATTACATGGAATGAAGGGGCTGCAAAGCAGACTCACCTAAAGACGCAGTGGAAACAGGTGCTTTCCGGCGCCAACTGGAATGATCATTTTGCTGAATGCTTTGGACGGGTATGGGTAAGGTTATTTGATACGGAGAATAGGATTGAAATGTTTCGGCGCCAAGTGGTGGTACTGCCGAAGTCTTTTCGTATTGAGGGAAACATTGGACAAGGCTCGACTTGTGGTCGGTATTTTCTTGAAGGTCTGTTAGGTGCTTCAGTAGTTTTCACAGATAACGACGCACAGATTAACCGAATCGATAATGGCGTTGAAATCAGCTATCCCTTATTTGAATCAGTCAATTTACCTCAGGTTACCCTCAATCTAAATTGGGGCAACGGGGCAGAAGTTAGCCTTTATTTACCGTATCCGCAGCGTGGCGCTGTATTTCAATTGGCCGGGCACATGCTAGCCCGCGATGACATAGTTTCACTTGATCGATTAGGCGGCTTACGGTTGTTTTTACAAGACCATGCTGGCGGATGTCGATATTGGTTTGACGCGGAACTGATTACAACCGATTTATCGGATAGCGACTTGCCCCGATTGCGATTTCGGGATCGTTTGCCATTCTTAAATTTAGGGCGCTTGGAAACCGGTTTGATGAGTTGGCAAGATCGCATTGCATCGCTATTGAGTTGTAGCCGAAGTTTAGATGCTCTGGTGAGGTTGCAGGTCTCTACGTCGCAAGGTGAAATCTTGGCACAGTTAAACATTGCCCGTTTCGATTGCTTCTTGTCGCCCGATTTTGCAGCCGACCAGGTACGGTTATCTACGCCTACATTCGAAAAAATTGGGCAAACCGGACTGCAAAATATCCGAGTTGAGACGTTTCCTTTGTGGAATCCAAAAGAACAACCCATTCCACTAGAGCCCAATGCAGAGCGGTCTGACTCTTGGAACCTCCCTGGCCAATTAACACCCGGTCCTTGGTGGATAATCGGCAGGGATGGCGATTGGGCTCGTTTTAGGCCCATTCTTTGGTCAATTCGTGGTGATAATGATTTTGCGCTTGACTCAAAACTGCAAAAATCTATTCGCGAACCAAACACTACGTTACGTGAAGAATCGCTAGCCGCGGTTTTACAGCATTTAGGCGAAAATCCGGATGATGTTGATTGGCCATTATTATTTGATTTGATTCGACTATCCCGTGAGTTTCCAACGAGTTCATTGGATGTGTTGACGCGCTTAGTATCCTATCCTGAAGCTCTTGCTTTAGCGCTTCTAAAATCAGATGACGATTTATTTGATTGTGTTTGGCGTTTAGCGGAACAATCGCCCTTTTCTTGGAGTTTACTCTCGCCTCAATGTTGGCGTAATGCAGCCGCCATGCACTTTCAAGGCCTTCAACGGGCCTTAGGTGAAATGGATGCCACTGGCGATATTGTTTTTGGGGTTTTTCAACAGTTTAGGGAAAGAGCTTGTTCCAGAAGGCAATATTGGGCAGTGCTTTGTGATTGGTTACATGGAACGATCTTTAAAGACAGGCCATTAACTAATAGTCCAATGCTAATTGCGCGTACCTTGCCGTCTTTTTTTAATGAACAAATCGATAACGCGGAACTGGAGCTGCAGAGCCGTCACGATGCCGACGAACATTGGCCTCAAAGCGAAGAAGTATTGAGCAGGTTGGAGTTGCTGAATGAACAGAATCAATATCAGCATCTTGACCCCATATATCGATCTGTTCGATGTGCGCCGTTCTTGGCTAGTCGGCTTAGCGTTAAAGGCGCGCTAATAAAACAGGGTAAAGAAACCTCAAAATTATCAGCACATGACTGGACAAATTTGAACACCCAAATGAGTTATTTGCAAAGTCTGCATTCCTATTTGATAACCGAGAACCTGATATACGAACTCCGTTTGCTCAGGGCTTTTGATCCCGATTGGTTCGATACGGTTTACGCTCTGGCTTTAACCATTGAATTATCTAAACTTCCACCGGAATCCGCTATTCATGACTAATCTTTTTTATACGGACTTGATCGAGCAACTAAATCGGCGCGCAACCCGAGCGGCTTTAGGTTTGTTGGGTTTTCGCAATGACGCATTACGTGCATATCTAAGCAGCTATTTCGGTAAGGAGGCGGGTTTGCCGGGCTCATTTCTTGCCGATCCGGTTTTCGAGGCCACTTTCAGTTGGCAAGCTTCTGAGTTTTCTTTAGGCGAACTCAGCGGAAATTTGTTACATAAAGATATGGTCAACGCATTATCCATGCCCCAAAATTTAAGTGATTCAGAAGACTATACATTCGATACTAACCAGTATCCATATCGCCACCAGCTGGAAGCTTGGCGTGCATTAATCGAAGGTAGTCCTACTCGATCGGCATTAGTCAGTAGTGGAACGGGGTCGGGCAAAACCGAATGTTTTTTAATACCGATCCTGAATGATTTGGCTACAGAATTGGAGCAGCGGCAAGGTGATCCGTTAACTGGTGTTCGCGCTTTGTTTTTGTATCCTCTGAATGCTTTGATTAAGAGCCAGAAGGACCGGTTAGTCGCTTGGTCTGAGCCTTTTAAAGGAAAGGTTCGTTTTTGTTTATACAACGGCGATACGCCCGATCAAGGTAAAAGCGAATGGAAAAGTGAAGTCGCAGACCGCAAAACGCTTCGTTCTAATCCGCCACCCATTCTAGTAACGAACGCTACGATGCTCGAATATATGCTGGTTCGGAATGAAGATCGTCCTATCCTTGCTCAATCACAAGGTCAATTGCGTTGGATTGTGATTGATGAGGCGCATACTTACTTGGGGTCACAAGCTGCGGAATTGACATTATTGTTGCGGCGGGTATTAAACGCCTTCGGTTGTCGAGCAGAGGATGTTCATTTTGTAGCCACTTCGGCAACGCTTGGTGATAGTAGTGAAGAATCGCGGAATCGATTAGCGGAGTTTTTGGCTGACATCGCCGGCGTTTCCGTCGATCGTATTTCAGTCGTTGAGGGCAAGCGACAAGTTCCTGACTTACCTGTTGTAGGTTCAAATGCAGTGCGAACAAAGCTCGATCTCGACAGATTGCAGGGCTCATCAAATACTGAAAAGTTCAATTTTTTGTCGAGTCATGACGCAGCACGCCACATACGATCCCGATTGACTCAACAAGCGGTCCGACTGACAGATTTAAGTCAGATTGTGTTTAAATCGGAAGCCAGTGCAGCTCGTCGGAACACTCTAAAATTTTTGGATTTATGTGCTCAAGCCAAGAGCGATAACCAGGAGCCGTTTTTACCGCTACGTGGTCACTTGTTCCATCGAACGATCAACGGTATTTGGGCGTGTGTAAATAATCAATGCCAGGGGCGAGAGAATACGGCATTAGACGATGAACGCTGGCCATTTGGTGCGGTGTTTCTGGAGCGGCGTGTGCATTGTTCGCATTGCCAGATGCCTGTGTTCGACTTGGTTCAATGCGGTGAATGTGGCGCCGAATATCTGTCTGCGAATGAAGCTTTTAGGGATGGACAGGAATGGCTGATCCAACATGAGTACGCTCAGGATGAAGATGAGTACCAGCAAGAGTTGGAGCCGTTGGAGGGTGAAGATGAAGATTCCGTGGCTCCAGAACATAAGAAAGGATCAATCTCAGTTCTCCATCGCTTACTCACCAAAAAGGTTTCTGCACATGCGCAAGGTGTTGGTTTGAGCAATGAAGGAAAACTGGATTGGTCCGGGAAAGAAGGGATTCCTATTCATCTTGTCATCCCCTATGAAGAAACCATTAGCTGTTCGGTATGTAATAAAAAAGAACATGGTGGCAATATTTTATTTCGTCCAATACGGTTGGGAGCCCCGTTTCTTTTATCAACCGCGATACCGACAATACTAGAGCCTTTGCCTTCAATGGTGGGCGGTGAAGACGCGAGGCCGTTGGATGGAAAAAGGCTGATTAGTTTTACCGATAGCAGGCAAGGAACTGCTCGATTCGCGGCAAAGTTGCAACAAGAAAGTGAGCGAAATTACGTTAAAAGTTTGCTCTACCATTCTCTAGCGGCCCAACAAACATCGCGGGATGAACAACAAATTGAGAAGTTGCTAGTAGAAATAAAAAGCTTGGAACCAATCGCGCAGACTAATCCGGTTATTCAAGGGGTGCTCGAGGAAAGAAAAGCAAAACTCGCAAGCTTGGAATCGCCAGAGCAGGCGCAATTAACTTGGGAAGAAGCAGAGAATAAATTACTGAATTCAGAGGATTTCATTCGCTGGATGCTGCCTAACTTGAAGGAGTTAAGCTTTGGTCAATTGAACGATCGCCAATTGGCTCGCTTGTGTTTATTTCGCGAGTTTTTTATCAGGCCCAAGCGACAATTTTCATTGGAAGGTTTAGGTCTTGTCCAGCTAAGTTATCCCGCCTTGGTTAAATCAGAATTGCCGGCCGTCATCAAGCAGCATGGCATTAAGAGTGATGAATGGCATGCATTATTACAAGTGGCGTTAGATTTCCATATAAGAGGAGGGAAGAGTGTAACTATTGCACCGGACATTGGGCGTTGGTTGGGTTATCCAGGTATTCCAACCATCCAGCTGCCTCCAGGCATGGCTAAACCCGGCACAGCAAGTAAAAAAGAGAAACGCATACTTAGGCTTTGGCCGGCTACCGATTCAAACAATCCGTATGCTAGTCGATTGATACGCATTTTGGCTTTTGCATTTAAATTGGATGCAAAGAATGAAAATCATCGAGGCCAATTAAATGAATTATTAGTCGCTGTTTGGCAAGGGATTCGGACAAATTTGTCGCAAGGGGAAAAGGGCTTTCAAATAGAATTGGAAAAGCAAGCTCTACTACAAATCGTTCGTGAAGCTTGGTTTTGTCCTGTTACTCGGCGTTTACTGCCAGTTACCTTTCGCGGAATAAGCCCCTATTTACCCGAACCTGATGTGGCCGATGACATGGTTTTATGTACTAAGGTTACGATGCCTGAACTATTAAAGCCTTTTTGGTTTGGTTGTGACATTCATGAGGCGGATAGCTGGTTGGAAACGAATCCAGAAATCGCGAAATTACGTGAGTTAGGCGCTTGGTCTGATATCAGTGATCGTATTGCCTCGCATACGCGTTATCTTCGTGCAATGGAGCATTCTGCGCAAGTTGCAGGCCCCGAACTGACCAAGCGTGAAACGGCATTCAAGAACGGGCAAATCAATCTACTCAGCTGCTCCACAACAATGGAAATGGGGGTTGATATTGGAGGCTTAACGTCGGTTGCAATGAATAATGTGCCGCCTCATCCTGCCAACTTTCTGCAACGAGCGGGTCGAGCCGGGCGACGGGGCGAAACAACTGCTTTGAGTTTTACCTTATGCAAATCCACGCCTCATGGTGAAGCGGTTTTCAATAATCCGCTGTGGCCATTCGTGACTCGGCTGGCAATGCCTCAGGTTGCATTGCAAAGTGAAACCATAATTCAGCGTCATGTCAATTCAATGGCTTTGGCTTATTTTTTGTCGGATCGTATACCGGATAAAACGCATAAAGTTACAACTGGATGGTTTTTTGAATCCCCTCAAGAAGATGAGTCGGCGCCTTGTGATGTTTTTGCAATTTGGTGCGAAGAGCAAGCGTTAACAATAGAGCGGTTGCTCAATGGATTGATTGCCTTAACCAAGCGCAGTATTTTTGCTGGAAAATCACCGGAATTTCTCCTTGGTGCTTGTACCGAATCATTGTCAAACGTTGTTTACAAATGGCGTCATGAATTGGTTGGATTATTGTCGCAATATGAAGTTTTGAAAACTCAAGAGGGCAATAGTAAGCCAGAACAAGCCGTTCAAATTCAACTTGCCAGGTTGAGAGGTGAGTATCTGCTAGGCGTGTTGGCGAGTATGGGATTTTTGCCTGGCTATGGATTCCCGACTGATATTGTCCAACTAGTGACCACAACGCTGGAAGATTTATCGCGTAAAACAAAAAAAGAAACGACCCGCGAAGATAATCGCTCGAAACGAGCGGGCTTTCCAAGTCGTAATTTAGCGATTGCAATTCGTGATTATGCCCCCGGAACTGACACTGTGCTCGATGGGCGCGTATACCGTAGCAGCGGCGTAACGTTAAATTGGCACATGCCGGCAGAAATAGAGAGTGCGCCGGAAATTCAAAACTTACGTTGGGTTTGGCGCTGCGATACTTGTGGCGGGAATGGCACGCGGTTGATAATGCCGGAAATGTGTCCGCATTGTGGCGAGTCGGATGCTTCTAAATTAAATCGAAACCGTTACCTTCAGCCCGCCGGGTTTGCGGTCAATATTCGTTGTAAACCGCATAATGATATTTCGATACCGCAATATATTCCGGTTCGTGACCCTTTGATTTCTCTTGATGGAGCGGACTGGATGCCATTACCGAACCCGTCCTATGGTCGCTTCCGCTCCAGCATTCAAGGTGAAATTTTCTATCGTAGCGAAGGCTTGCATGGCAATGGTTTTGCAATTTGCTTGCGTTGTGGCTTTGCGGATTCGATGTCAGAAAGTTCTGAGCGTCCTGAAACTATTAAGGGCCATAAGCGATTACGTGGCGGAAAAATGGATGATCGGGAAAAGGAATGCCCGGGCAACAATGAAGATTGGGCCATTCTTGACCCCATTTTTATGGGGCTGGCGACAAGAACCAATGTTCTTGAATTGCAGTTGCGTGATTGTGACGGCAAACCATTAGATAAGACGACTGCTTACACGCTGGCGGTTGCAGTACGTCAAGCCTGGTCGCTTTTGTTAGGGATAGAAGAAAATGAAATTGGATCACATGCGGCGCCAAGTCGAAATCAACAAGGTCAACCTGCTTACAGTATCTTTTTATTTGATACAGCAACAGGAGGTGCTGGCTACGTCAGTCAAGCAGTATCTCGGTTACCAGAATTAATCAGACTAGCTGAGTCGATCTTGCATTGCCCGAAAAATTGTGACTCGGCATGCCAAGCATGTTTGCTGACTTACGATACGCAACATCATAGCAATGACCTCAGTCGCCAAGCAGCCTTGGAGATATTGACGGCGTCATATTTAAGTTCTTTCGATATACCTGAAAATATCAAGGCATTTGGTAAGGAAAGCAAATTGGAAATGGAGCCGCTGATTTTGGCATTAAATAGGGAATGGCAAAAGCATCCCATTTCATTGGTTAGAGTTTATCTCGGTGGTGATGCTTCTTTATGGGAGCCATTGGCTTGGTGCTTAAGAATTGAGCTTAATCGACTAAATTGCGCAAAAATAAAACTGCAGTTCGTTTTAACGTCTGAATCGTTGGAACAATTAAGTTTTTGTCAGCAGGCCGAATTAGAAGCTTTGGCGACTTATGTCAATGCCGACATTTATAAATCAGAAACTATTTTGACTGAAGGTAGCCCGGCATTGCCTTTGATTCTTGAAGCCGGCTCCGACCAAATTGAAATTCGTTGGGTTGCAAGTTCCGAAATAGCCTTAGCGCTGGTTCCTCGGTGGGGAAATGGTGATTCAGGTGTTCAATATGTATTTGCTCGCTCAACGCATGCTATTGCTTCTGAGCCCATCAATGCTAAGTTGATCGACATTAAAAGCTTGCGAAATCCTCAGCCCGGTTTGATAGAGTTGGAAATATGCCAAGAACTGAATGGCCCTTCAAACTCATTCGGTGAAAGAGCCTGGGAGCTCATTACAATGTATGTTCCGAAGCTCAGTGAGATGTTGAATGGTAACGTTGATTTGATAGAAGTCGCTTATACGGATAGATATCTGCGATCACCACTAGTAATCATTTTGCTTAATAGTTTTCTCACTGCTTTATGCAATTATCCAAATGGTATGAATGCGAAAACTAAAATATCTATTACTACTTCCAGGTTAGATCGCCTAAATAATGACTCGCCGAGGTTTCTATTCCATGACTGGTGTAATGCTAAAGATAGAACGGATATTGTAAACTTATGGTTCAGCCAGAAGTTCTCTAATTTTTCATGGGGCGATAGTAATTCAAACATTCAATTACCGCACGAAAGAAAATTACAACTTAAATGGGCTGATGGAAGCCAATCAAAGATCGTTCTTGATCAAGGTGTCGGATATTGGCGATTAATTCGAGGCATTAGAGCGGATTTTCCATTTGAAAGTAACATAGAAAAACAAGTCTGTTATTTAGAAAAAGCGAATGTAATTGTTGAGTCGTTGAGTAAACACCATTCGACACGCTGGTATTACGGGAATACATAGGCGTTTAGCACTGCTTGGTTAATTTAATCTTACTCTACTGGCACTAATGATCCATAAGTACCGGTAGGAATCCTCTTTGTTTTTTGTGTTAAGCGGAGCATCGTAAGAGATTAATATTATTTTCACAGTTATGAGTTGAATTCGCCAATATATGATCGGTTGCTGCAGGAAAATTATCAGTTAGTCTAAAGCCTTTCTATGCTCTAGTTCGTCACAATAAATGGTTGCTGCTGCACTTGGAAAAATATTAAGGCGCTCAATCGCTGTAAATAATCGATTTGTCCGCTAATTCGCGCAAGGTTTTCAAGCCTTGATCGATAAACAGCTGCGTATCGCTTGCCTGGAGTTCGCCGGCGAGTTGCGTTAAGCAAGATTCGGCATTGATTCCCGGGGTATTTTGTACGATTTCCAAAAGACGATAGGTCGATGGCGTTATTTGCATGAACTTCACGTTATCGTCCGGAGTCCGGTAAACGATCAAAAAACTGGGGGCCTCGGGCGGTTCATAAGGAATGAAGTCCGTTGAGATTTGATGAACCGGAAAACGATAGGCTAAAAGCCATGCCAGTGGCGATAGAAATAACGGCAAAGGACCCAAATTCATCTCAGACGCAATGGTTGCCGGCGCTTCTTCCTTTGCGATTGCCAGCGCCATTTCCACCCATTCGTAATGTGCGAGTTCGAGCATGAACGGCAAATCGTCCGAACCCTGGCGTTCGTTTTGCAAATAATCCAAAAATTCTTCGGGGATTTCAGAAAAATAGGGGGTGCTGCTGCGGTGTTCCGAGTAAAAGTCCCGCGCGAGCGTAAGCCAGTTTTCCTGTGAGAGCAGCGATTTCAATACCGGAAAGTTGCTCGATAAAAAGCTTTCGACATTATTGAAAAACAACTCGCGGTACATCGACATGCGTTCCGGCGCCACATCGTCCGGAGCCGGGTTTCGGTCGGGATTTCGAATGAAGGCGGCAAATTCTTGCTGTTTGGCTTTGAAGTCGATTTTGGCTTTATGCTGTTCTACGCTCATGTTGCTTTTTCCAAGCCTGTTGAATGGCGGCGATCGTTTCTGTTTCTTTGATTAACTCCGGCAGTGGCGGAATGTTGAAGTCCCGCTCCAGCAAGGTTGGGAATATGCCGTAGAGTTCGTATGCCTTGCCAAGCAGTTTCCAGACCGGGTCGATGACCGGAGCGCCGTGCGTGTCGACTAAAAAGTCTTCGGCTTCGACATAATGGCCGGCAATATGTGCATAGGCGATTCGCTGCGCAGGTATCGCCTTTAAAAACGTTTCGGCATCGTAGCCATGATTGACGCTGTTGACATAGATATTGTTGAGATCGAGCAAGATGTCGCAATCGGCTTCGTTGACCACAGCGTTGAAAAAATCGATTTCATCCATTTCACGGCCAGGCGCAGCATAATAGGAAACATTTTCGATCGCGATTTTTTGTTCGAGAATGTCCTGAACGCGGCGGATACGCGCAGCGGTATGGGTAATCGCTTCTTCGGTAAAGGGAATCGGCATTAGATCGTACATGTGGCCGTCTTTACTGCAATAGCTAAGGTGTTCGCTATACAGTTTGATGCCGTGTTCGGCCATGAATGATTTGACGGCCTTGATAAAGGTTTCGTCAAGCGGGTCGGTGCTGCCGATCGATAAGGAGAGTCCGTGACAAACGAAGTCGAAACGCTCGGTCATATTGCGCAGTTGCCGACCGAATTTGCCGCCGATCGTTATCCAATTTTCGGGAGCGATTTCGTAAAAATCGACTGATGCGGGGGGCGTGTCGACGATGCTATTTAGAAAAGTTCGGCGTAAACCGAGGCCTACGCCACGGACTAGATGTTGAGTCGTGTTCATCGGAACACCTGTTGTTTTTTGCTGGATAGAGGGTGATTGAATCACCCTCTATTAGGGCGCAATTGCTTTGTTTGAAGTAAAGCAATATTTTAATGAAAGCTGTTTTGCTTCATTTTATTTAGCTTTATCGGCATCGCCTTCCGGTTTTGTCATGCCGCCGCATTTGCCTTCGCCGCAAGTCATTTCCTTGCTTGACTTTTCGGCAGCTGCAGGTTTTTCGTCTTTTTTGCCGGCGCATTTGCCTTCTTCCATTTTCGGCGTGCTGGTCATGCCGCCGCATTTGCCTTCGCCGCAGGTCATTTCGGCCTCGGCGACTTGCATGTAACCGGAAGAGAGTTCGGTCATGCCGAATGGATTAGCCTCGGCGTGTGCAGTAGATAAAGCGAGAGTAGAAACCATAGCGGTGCCCATTGCTGCAGCGAATGGCGATTTGTTCATTTTTTTCATAATAAATCCCAGTGTGTTTTGGTTGTGGAAAAATCAGATTGATTAATACCTTGTAAGGCTAGCAAAAAAATCTGAATCGTTTATGAATTGCGTTAAGTGCAGTATTGCAACATTGCTGCGACAGCGCAGCAACAAGATCAGTTCCTCTTTTTACAATGTTTTGGCGAGGCATGCAAACAGCGTAAATGTTTATTCTAAGGATACAATGGCTTTTTGCAGGGTCAATAGTTAGCAGTTAGCAGTTTGACGTATTTGTAACTTAATTGCTCCTTAGTCTTTAACCTAAATTCAGCAGTTTAACCATGAAATACATGAAGTTCATTTAGTTTTTTAATGGCTTGTCCTAAGATTTTGAACAACCTTTTAAGTGCAAAAAGGATTTTCATAGGCCGAATAAACCATTGAAGTAACTTCTTATTCTTCATGATCTTCATGGTGAAATAGATTCAAATACTCTTCTCCTTGAATTCGCAGAGGTCGGCGATGATGCAATCCGGGCATTTCGGTTTTCTCGCCGTGCAAGTATATCGGCCGTGTAGGATCAGCAGATGATGCGCATCTTTTTTGTGGGCTTTCGGGACGAACTTGTCTAGTTTTCGTTCGACTTCGAGCACGTTTTTTCCTGGGGCGATACATGTTCTGTTCGCGACTCGGAAGATATGGGTGTCGACTGCAATCGTCGGGTGGCCGAACGCGGTATTCAAAATGACGTTTGCCGTTTTACGGCCGACGCCGGGTAACGCTTCAAGCTCGTCGCGGGTTTGCGGAACCTGTCCATTGTGCTTTTCCAGCACTTGCCGACACAGTTGAATGATGTTTGCAGCCTTGCTGTTGAACAGCCCGATAGTCTTGATATGTTCTTTTAATCCGGCTTCGCCTAGATTCAAAATCGATTCGGGCGTATTGGCGATGGGGAATAATTGTGCCGTGGCTTTGTTGACGCCCTTGTCGGTGGCTTGGGCCGACAATACGACAGCGATAAGCAGTTCGAAGGGCGACGAGTAAGTTAGTTCGGTAGTCGGTTCCGGGGTAGCTGTCGCCAGTCTGTCGAAAATTGCCTGACGTTTGGTTTGGTTCACTGTTCCTGGGCGGCTTGAATCGGGATCTGAATATGGGCCGGTTTACGCTGTTCGACCTTGGTATCGATAATATTTTTTAATGCGATCAACAAGCCGAGGCCGATAAACGCACCTGGCGGTAAAATTGCCAGCAACATACCGGAATAATCGGTTATCACATCGATTTGCCAGGTTTTAGCTGCTTCGCCGAACATCAATTCGGCCTTCGCGAATAAAGTTCCGGAACCGATGATTTCACGCAAACTGCCAAGCGTTACTAGAGCAAAGGTAAAGCCAAGGCCCATCGATAGGCCGTCTAAAAAAGCCTTGTCGGCACGTTGCTTTGAAGCATACGCTTCGGCCCGGCCGATGATAGAGCAGTTGGTGACGATCAACGGAATGAAAATGCCGAGGATTTTATAAAGTCCGAAGAACCACGCGTTCATCGCGAGTTCGATCATCGTGACCACGCTGGCGATGACTAGTACGAAAACCGGTAAACGGATTTCGTCGGGAACGAAGTTACGGATCAGTGAGACGACCGTGTTCGAAACGACTAAGGTCATCGTCGTGGCAAGGCCAAGTCCGAGGCCGTTAATGACCGTGTTGCTTACGGCAAGTAGCGGGCACAGTCCGAGTAATGCGACGAAGGCTTGGTTATTGAGCCATAAGCCGTCTTTGACGATTTTACTGTATTCGGAGAACATTAATTTCCTCCTTCGGGAGTCGATTCTGTCGTTGAAAAAATCCGGGCCTGGTTGTGCTTGAAATAAAGCAGTGCGTTTTTAACAGCCCCTACAACCGCGCGCGGCGTGATCGTTGCGCCTGTTAATTGGTCGAAGTGGCCGCCATCGCGCTTAACATCCCATTGCGATTGGTGAGGCTCGTCGAGCGATTTACCATCGAATGATGAAATCCAGTCGCTACGCTCGATTTCAATGCGGTCGCCAAGGCCTGGTGTTTCGCGATGCGAAAGGGTACGGACGCCGCTAATAGTGCCATCGGTTTTTACGGCTACCAACAGGCTGATATTGCCGCTATAACCGTTAGGTGTTATCACCGTCATGACCGCTGCGACCGGCTCGCCTTTTTTTCGGGCGCGATAAATGACTGTCGGTTTTGTGGGGTCCGGGGTGAGTTCGGTCACTTTGAGTGTGTCATTGACGATGTCGTTGTCGTAAAGCGACTCGGGAATCACGGCTTTCAAGTTAGCCAGTAAGGCTTGCCGTTCATTTTCCTGTATTTTGGCTTCGGTTTTATGAAAAGTGAGTGAGGTTAAGCCCAGGCCCAGTAACGAAAATCCGCCCAATATCGCGGCTGCCGATAAAGTTTTTTTAATAATAGCGTTCATGCTTTTTGACCGAAGACGCGAGGCCGCGTGAAATAATCGATTGCCGGTGCCGTTAAGTTAGCCAATAAAACCGCGAAAGCCATTGCATCCGGGTAGCCGCCCCAAACACGAATAATATAAACCAACGAACCGATAAGTAGTCCGTAAATAAGTCGGCCATTAACCGATGTGGCTGCGGTCACCGGATCGGTTGCGATGAAAAATGCGCCCAGCATCGTCGCGCCGGCAACTAAGTGAAAACTTGGCGCGGCAAACTGATTGTTGTCGATCGCATAACAGATACTCGCGAATAGACCGAGTCCAAGCAGCAATCCGACCGGAATTTGCCAGCCGATGATTTTACGCCACATGAGCCAGAGCCCGCCAATCAAATAGCCTCCGGCCACCCATTCCCAACCCTTTCCTGCTAAAAGTCCGAAAACGGAATCGGTTTTTATTTCCGGTACCGATCTGCCTAGCCCCAATTGAGTCCTGACGCTATCCAGCGGTGTGGCCATCGTGATTGCATCGAATTCGATGTTTGCCGGTAGTTGCTCGAGAAAAATCAATTTAAGCCAGTCGACTTCGTTCAATGCGACCGAGCCGAGTTCGATCGGCGCGAGCCAAGCGGTCATCTGCATTGGAAACGAGACCAATAGTAAGACATAGCCGGCCATCGCCGGATTAAACGGGTTGTAACCCAAGCCGCCGTATAAATGTTTGGCGATTACGATCGCGAACAAGATACCTACGACGGTAATCCACCATGGCGCAATAACCGGCAACGAAATTGCCAGTAGCACGGCGGTTACGACGGCGCTCAAGTCTTTGAGCGTCGAGCCGATCGGCCTGCCGCGTAAACCCAGAATCGATGCTTCGGCAAGCAGCGCAACGACAACTGCTAGGGCAATGTTGATTAAAACGCCGATGCCGAAAAACCAAGTCATCGCGGCAATGCCGGGAATCAAGGCCAACAAGACTTGCAGCATTACCCGATCAACACTGTTGACAGGTTGAAGGTGCGGCGACATGACGGTTGAGAATTTCATTTATTCCGCTCCTTCGGTGGCGGTTTCAGCGGCTTTTAATTTGGCCAGAGCTTCTTTTTTGCGGCGAGAGCGTTCGGCTCTCTCGGCCTGTTCACGAGCCTTGCGTTCAAGAAGGAAGTCGTGCCGGCGTTTTGCGATTGCCGCTTTTTCAGCCTCTTTGGCCTTGGCGATGGTCTTACTTTTCGCGGCTCGGTAATATTGCACCAAGGGTATCTGGCTCGGACAAACAACCTCGCAACAGCCGCATTCGATACAATCGAATAGGCTAAATTCTTTACATTTCTCCAAATTGCCGGCTCGGCTATGCCAGTAAAGTTGTTGCGGCAGTAAGTCTACCGGGCAGGCTTTCGCGCAATCGCCGCAGCGAATACAAGGTCGGGTTTCTTTACTTGTGGCGACTTCGGATCCGGCAGCGGCCAAAATACAGTTGGTGGCCTTGACGATTGGTATGTCGTCCTCGGGTAACGCGAAACCCATCATGGGGCCGCCCATGATCAAACGCTCCACAGAGTCTTGATAGCCGCCGCATTGGTTGATCAAATCGCTAATCGGCGTGCCGATGCGCGCACGCATGTTTTGTTGTTGTTTTAAGCCTTGGCCGGTGACGGTCACGACTCGCTCGGTTAACGGTAGGCCGCGGCAAATGGCGTTATACACGGCCGCGGCCGTGCCGACGTTTTGACAAATTACGCCCACATCGGCCGGAATGCCGCCTGACGGCGTTTCTTTGCCGGTAACGACGCGGATTAATTGTTTTTCCCCTCCGGTTGGATACAGGGCAGGGATTTTCACTACGGTCAGTCGACGATCCCTCGATTGTTCGATGGCGGCCGATAATGCCTGAAACGCTTCGGTCATATGATCTTCGACGGCGATAATACCATCGCCGACTTGTAGCGCATGCATCAAAATCAGCGCGCCTTGAACGATAGCATCCGGTTCGGCTTGCATCAGGACATTGTCGCAGGTGATATAGGGTTCGCATTCGGCGCCGTTCAATATCAGTGTGTCGATATGGCGTTGCGGTCCCGGGTTTAGTTTGATCGAGGTAGGGAACGCCGCGCCGCCGAGACCGACAATGCCGGCTTGGCGGATTTTGGAGCGCAACGTAGCAGCGGGCTCTAAGCGGTAATCTTCAACGGGTTCCGGCGGCAATGCTTCATCGTGTCCGTCGGTGTCGATGATGATGCACGGATCCGATAACCCGGAAGGGTGAGGTATGATGCGATCTTCAATTGACTTAACGGTACCCGAGCTTGCTGCATGAAGCGGGGTTGCCAGGAAATGATCGGAATCTGCGATGATTTGGCCGCGCAGCACGGTATCGCCAGGAGCGACGGTCGCTTTGAGTTGTACGCCGGGCCTTTGTTGCAAAGGATAGGTCAGTTGTTTCGGCAGCTCAGCATTAACAATCGGTCGGTGTGCCGACAGGTTTTTATGAGCGGGCAGGCGCAAGCCGCCGTGAAAGCGCCAAGTTTTAAGCATATTTCTTTACCGGTTCCGGCCATTGCCAGTTGTTAAGGTCTTCGGGTATCGGTTCCATAACGATGCAATCGACCGGGCAAGGGTCGACGCAAAGCTCGCAGCCGGTGCATTCGTCGGCTATCACGGTATGCATCATCTTCGCGGAGCCAAGTATCGCATCGACCGGGCAAGCTTGAATGCATTTGGTGCAGCCGATGCACAAGTCTTCTATGATGACCGCGACGCTCTTGGGTTTTTCTTCGCCGAATTCGGCGTTGAGCGGTTTCGCTTCGACGCCCAGTAAGTCGGCCAATGCTTCGACGCCGTCTTGTCCGCCCGGCGGGCATTGGTTGATATCGGCATCGCCGGCAGCGATCGCTTCGGCATAAGGACGGCAGCCGGGAAAACTGCATTGCCCGCATTGCGTTTGCGGAAGGATCGCTTCGATTTTATCGACAATCGGATCGCCTTCGACCCTAAAATAGATGGCCGAAAATCCGAGTATTACGCCAAATACGGCAAATGTGATGCAAATGATTAGTATCATCGGATTTATCTGGTCGAATTAGAATAATTGGTGTTTGAGTAACAATCCACGCTCATCGTTCCATCGCTTTGCATTGATGGCATGAGGTTTATTATATTTTTCATTCGCCCTTGGTGTGTCGAGGGTAAATGAAAATTAGAACCGGTTTGCGTGAGCGATTACTTGAAATTGATTGGTTGTTTAGCCTTTAACTAAGCCGCTGAATCCCATGAAGGCCATGGACATTAATCCGGCCGTTACTAGCGCTATCGAGTTGCCTTTGAACGGCAGGGGGACGTCGGCAACGTCGATTCTTTCGCGCAGCGTCGAGAAAAGGGTCAATACCAGCGAAAAACCGACCGCGGCACCGAAACCGTATAAAGCCGATTCCAAGAAGCCGTGTTGGGTTTGCACGTTCAGCAGGGCAACGCCTAGAACCGCGCAATTAGTGGTAATCAGCGGCAAAAATATGCCCAGTACCTGGTAAAGGAGCGGACTGGTTTTGTGAACGACCATTTC
Source organism: Gammaproteobacteria bacterium (assembly GCA_018830325.1). Classification (GTDB taxonomy): domain Bacteria; phylum Pseudomonadota; class Gammaproteobacteria; order Methylococcales; family Methylomonadaceae; genus Methylotuvimicrobium. The sequence goes on along the minus strand of JAHJSQ010000151.1, from coordinate 24,236 downwards.
GGTAAATTGCACGACAAAGGCAATCACGACGATGAAGGTGATCGTGCGTAAATATTCCAGCTCTAATGGGATTAATAGATAACGATTCGCCAAATAACTGCAAACGGCGGATAAGGTCAGTACAAAAGTCGTCGCGAACCCCATTCCCAGGGCCGTTTCCAGTTTTCGGGAGACGCCCATAAAAGGGCATAATCCTAAAAATCTTACCAATACAAAATTATTGACCAGTATCGTACTTACCAGAATGATTAGATATTCTTTCATCGACTGAACTAAGCCCGGATATGCCGGAAAAGGGTTATTAGAGATGTTGCTTTTTCAAGACAACGCATGTCAAGTGATAATAACCAACTATAACACTAAAGAATTATTCTGCAAATCAACGCCTGTCGATATATAACGAACAAGACCATGCATTATAGCGATATTCGCCAAAAAACAAAAACTAAGCGGATTTGTTGCGGTTGATTTAATAAGCTAGGGTCGTTGCTATTGCTTTGTTGTTCGGCTGCGACAATGTAGAAGTAGGCTATTCAAAAAAACTGACTATACCGTTTTCAATATTATACATGGCGCCGATTATCCCGATTTCGCCGCTATTTGCCATCGCATTCAGAAGAGGGCTCTGCTGTCTGATTTGTTTGACCATGATTTCGACGTTGCGTTCGGCAACTTGTTCAACGAGAGAGTCGTCAGGTTTGCTGATTCGAGCTAGCCGACCGTTTTTAACCGAGTCGACCGCAGGTCGAATCTTATCGAGCAAGCCGGTTAGGTGATCGAGTTTTGCGTCGGCGCAGGCGCCCTTGATTGCGCCGCAGTGGCTATGGCCGAGTACGACAACCAGCTTGGATCCTGCCAATTTACAGGCAAATTCCATGCTACCTAATATATCGTTATTAATAACATTGCCGGCAATGCGAATGCTGAATATGTCGCCTAAGCCTTGGTCGAAAATTAATTCGGCCGAGGTGCGCGAATCGATGCAGCTAAGAATAATCGCAAATGGAAACTGGCCTTCGACGGTTTCATTGATTTGTTCCAACAGGTTACGGTTGGCTTTAAGATTGTAGACGAAGCGTTGGTTGCCTGCTTTTAAGATTTCTAAAACATCTGCCGGCGTCAGCGACTGTTGCGATTCTTTGTCGAGCGGATGAACTCTTTGTACTGGCTCGAGAACGCCGTAACCCCTCAGGTTTTCGATAACTAAATGAATATTTTTGCGTTCGGCTTCGGTTTTAAAGTTCTGAATGATTTCATAAACGTCGAAGTCGATGTATTTGGAGCCGGTTGCATCGATAACGACCTCCGAATTTTCGGGAAGCTGATCTAGCAGCTGCAGAATATTGGCCTTATTAAGAAAGGAGACATTTTCAGATAACGTAATGAAGTTTTTATTGGCTTTTTGTTCCTGATGCAGATAAAAACCGACTTTCAAATTTTCCAGCAAAATAAAAAACAGCGCGATGCTCATGCCGATCGCAATGCCGGTTAGCATGTCGGTAAAAATAAGCCCAAACACAGTCGCGGCAAAGGGGATGAAGTGATATATTCCGGTTCGATACAGCGTTATGAAGCGACGCAAGTCTGCCATCTGGTAACCGATGACTAACAAAACCGCCGCAAGACTAGCCAGCGGAATGGTATTCAATAGGCCGGGAATCGATATTACCGCTGTTAGTAATAATGCGCCATGAATGAAAGACGAAGCCTTGGTTCTGCCGCCCGATAAGATATTGGCAGAGCTGCGCACGATGACTTGGGCGATCGGAATGCCGCCTAACAAACCGGAGCAAATGTTGCCGATGCCTTGTGCTTTCAGTTCCCTATTATTTGGTGTCACTCTTTTATACGGGTCTAGCTTATCGACGGCTTTGACGCACAATAGGGTTTCAAGACTGGCAACCATGGCTAGGGTGAATCCGGTCTTGTAAACCGATGGGTTGGTGATTTGCGAAAAATCCGGCAGCGTTAGGTAAGCAATCAGTTCGACGGCTCGATCGACCTCGGGCAATGAAACCAAATGATTGCCGCTCAAAGCCAACTCGGGAAACCATCCGAGGAATAGTTGATTAAATGCTACGCCGGTTAATATGGCCGCCAATGCGCCGTGAATCCATTGCGTAAAACGGTATCGTTTAATGAATGGCGACTCCCAAAGCAGTAGAATAGCCAGCGAGGCCAACGAAATAATGACCGCGCCGGGAGAAATAAAATCGAGCATATGGATCAATTCGGATGTCGTTGTGAATTGGTCGCTTTGTGTAAAGAAGATATCGCCTTCGTAATCTACGTCGTAGCCGAATGCATGCGGGATCTGTTTCAGAAAAATGATAATGCCGATTCCGGTCAACATGCCGGATATGACCGCGGATGGAAAATAATAGCCGACGATGCCGGCGCCGATTCGTCCCATGATCACCTGCATAAAACCTGCGATAACGACGCTTAGCAGAAAGGCTTCAAAACCAAGGCTTTGTATCGCGGCATGGGCGATAATCGCAATACCGGCAGCGGGCCCGCTTATACCCAGAGATGATCCGCTTAAACCGGAAACGACCAGTCCGCCGATGATTCCGGCAATCAATCCTGAAAACAGCGGTGCGCCGGATGCCAGTGCGATACCTAGCGATAACGGCACGGCGACCAAAAAAACCACGACGCCGGCGGGAAAATCGTACCTAAGACTGGCATTAAAGCCGAAAAGGTGCTTGCGTTCACTTATCAAAGGCTGATCTTCTAACATGATTTTATCCGGTTAACGCTGGGTTTCTTAAATTAAGCCGCTGAATTATTATACTCCGCCGAGAAGAATATAACGCACACAACGGGTTTGCTACAGCAATTCCCGCTTGACGAGGATGCCGGCAGCATACCTAATATTCTTTCTTGAGCAATCTTTTGAATATTTCGGTGCGTCGATAAGCCTGTGCCGAAATTTGACCGATAAAGGGTGTGTCTTGGTATTACAAAATTTATTTGACGACATTAATATGGTTTGCGAATGAGAAACTAAAATGAGCATTTTATGACAAAAAAAGCATTAATTACCGGCATTACCGGGCAGGACGGATCTTATTTAGCCGAGTTTTTACTCGAGAAAGGTTATGAGGTTCACGGTATCAAACGCCGTGCTTCATCGTTCAATACGCAACGGGTCGATCATATTTACCAAGACCCGCATGTCGAAAATCAAAAGTTCGTACTGCATTACGGCGATTTGACCGATTCTTCCAATCTGACCCGCATTTTGCAAGAAGTACAGCCGGATGAGGTTTATAACCTGGGCGCGCAGTCTCATGTCGCGGTCAGTTTCGAATCGCCGGAGTACACGGCCGATGTCGATGCGATGGGGACGCTTCGTTTATTGGAAGCGATTCGTTTGTTGGGCTTAGAGCAAAAAACCCGCTTTTATCAGGCATCCACTTCGGAATTATACGGCTTGGTACAAGAAACTCCGCAGAAGGAGACTACGCCGTTTTATCCTCGCTCGCCTTATGCGGCGGCCAAGCTTTACGCCTATTGGATTACCGTGAATTACCGAGAAGCCTACGGCATGTATGCCTGCAACGGCATTTTGTTCAACCACGAATCGCCGCGCCGGGGCGAAACCTTCGTGACCCGGAAGATTACCCGAGGCTTAGCTAATATTGCGCAAGGCGTCGAACAGTGCCTTTTCATGGGCAATATGAATGCGCTTCGTGACTGGGGGCACGCCAAGGACTACGTGCGCATGCAATGGATGATGCTGCAGCAGGACGAACCCGACGACTTTGTCATCGCGACCGGCGTTCAATTCAGCGTTCGCGAGTTTATCGAATGGTCTGCGTCCGAGCTGGGAATAACGCTCCGTTTCGAAGGCAACGGCGTTGACGAGATCGGCGTGGTCCAATCGATTGAAGGCGATTCGGCGCCGGCATTGTCGGCGGGCGATGTCATCGTTCGCGTCGACCCGCGTTATTTCCGTCCGGCAGAGGTCGAAACGCTATTGGGCGATCCCACCAAGGCCAAAGAGAAGCTCGGCTGGGTGCCGGAAATCACGGTGCGCGAGATGTGCGCCGAAATGGTGCGCGAAGACCTCAAGGCGGCCAAACGGCATGCCTTGTTGAAGTCTCACGGGTTGGATTTACCGGTTTCGGTGGAGAGCTGATGATGAGCCGCGATCTCGAGCAGACTATTTTCGTGGCCGGCCATCGAGGCATGGTCGGTTCCGCCATCGTTCGACGGATACAAAGTTTAGGTTATCGGTCTATTTTGACGGCAGGCCGCGACGAGCTTGATCTATTGGATCAGGCGGCCGTAATGGCTTACTTTTCGGCGCACCGGATCGATCAGGTTTATTTGGCGGCGGCCAAGGTCGGCGGCATTCATGCCAATAACACCTTGCCGGCTGAATTTATATACCAAAACCTGATGATCGAGGCGAATATTATCCATGCGGCCCATCTTGGCGGCGTTCAGCGATTGTTGTTTTTGGGCTCTTCTTGCATCTACCCTAAGCTTGCCAAGCAACCGATGCACGAGCAGGCGTTGTTGACGGGCCTGCTCGAGCCGACCAATGAACCGTATGCGATCGCCAAAATTGCCGGCATTAAGTTATGCGAGAGTTATAACCGCCAGTATGGGCGCGATTATCGTAGCGTGATGCCGACCAATCTCTACGGGCCGAACGATAACTTTCATCCCGAAAACAGCCATGTGATACCGGCCTTGATTCGGCGCTTTCATGAGGCGGTTCAAGCCGGTGATGACGAAGTCGTGATTTGGGGCAGCGGGACGCCGATGCGTGAATTTTTGCATGTCGACGACATGGCCGCCGCCAGCGTGCATGTGATGGAGCTGGATGCCGGAATTTACCAAGCGAATACTCAGCCGATGCTCTCCCATATCAATGTCGGAACCGGGGTGGATTGTACAATTCGGGAGTTGGCCGAAACGCTCGCGAAGGTGACCGGGTTCAAAGGCAAGTTGAGCTTCGATGCGACCAAACCGGACGGGGCACCCCGTAAGCTTATGGATGTGTCACGTCTTAAAGCGCTGGGTTGGGAATATCGTATCGGTTTAGAGGAAGGTTTAACAGATACTTACCGATGGTTTGTCGACCATATCGGGAGGGCGAGGATATAGCGATGAATGCTTATTCATGATCGTTAAGGTTTAACAATCCGGCGTATGATATACGACAATATCTGAAGTCGATGCGTAGAAGCTATTAGAGCTTTTAACTGTAACTAATGGGGTAGAAGGTATATAATCCGAAACTTTTAAATAGTTATTACTCAATTCTCACCGGAAAAAAGCATGGTTGGTAAGCTGGTTAAATTTATTGTAGGTAGTCGCAATGACCGACTGGTCAAAAAGAAAAGGAAGCTGGTCAAAAAAATTAACGCGCTCGCTTCCGATTATGAAAAGTTATCCGATAGCGAGTTAAAGGGCAAAACACAAGAGTTTCGTGATCGTCTCGAGCAGGGCGAAAAGTTGGATAATTTAATCCCGGAAGCCTTTGCAACGGTAAGGGAAGCCTCTGCTCGGGTATTCGGCATGCGTCATTACGATGTGCAATTAATCGGCGGTATGGTTCTTAATGACGGCAAAATTGCCGAAATGAAGACCGGCGAGGGGAAAACCTTGATGGCGACCTTGGCGGCTTATCTTAATGCCTTGCCGGGACGCGGAGTGCATGTCGTCACGGTCAACGATTATCTGGCGGCTCGCGACGCGCAATGGATGGGACGCGTATACGAGTTTTTAGGTTTGACGACCGGCGTTATCGTTAGTCGCATGGATAGCGTGGAGAGGCGAACCGCTTATACTGCCGATATCACCTACGGTACCAACAACGAGTTCGGCTTCGACTATTTGCGCGACAACATGGCTTTCAGCTTGGCGCAAAAAGTACAGAGAGATTTAGCATTTGCGATCGTCGACGAGGTGGATTCGATTTTAATCGACGAGGCGCGCACGCCATTAATTATTTCCGGACCGACCGAGGAAAGCACTGATATTTATATCAAAGCCAACGAGATCGTGCCTTTTTTGACCAAACAAGAAAAAGAAGATAGTCCGGGCGATTTTTTTGTTGACGAGAAAACCCGGCAGATTTATTTGACCGAGGAAGGCCATGAGCACGTCGAACAATTGATGACCGAACATGGCTTGATGGTCGATGGAGGTAGTCTTTACGATGCGTCGAACATTCGGCTAATGCATTATCTGAATGCATCGTTGCGCGCCCATCATTTATTTCAAAAAGACGTCGATTATATTGTTGCGAACAATGAAGTCATGATCGTCGATGAATTTACCGGGCGCATTATGCAGGGACGGCGTTGGTCTGAAGGCCTGCATCAGGCCATTGAAGCCAAAGAACGCGTGACGATACAAAATGAAAATCAAACGCTGGCCTCGATTACATTCCAAAATTATTTCCGCCTCTATGAAAAGCTGTCCGGGATGACCGGTACGGCCGATACCGAAGCGTTCGAATTGAACAAGATTTACGGTCTTGAAGTGGTCGTCATTCCGACCCATCGGCCGATGATTCGTAAAGACATGGGCGATTTGGTTTATTTGACGGCTCGGGAAAAATACCAGGCCATTGCTCAAGACATCAAAAGTTGCGTTGAGCGTGGTCAGCCGGTTTTAGTCGGAACGACATCGATCGAAAATTCCGAGATCATTTCCGCATTACTTACCAAGGAAAATATTAAGCACGAAGTATTGAATGCCAAACAGCATGAACGCGAAGCGCATATTATCGAACAGGCCGGTATGCCGGGCGCGGTAACGATTGCAACCAATATGGCCGGGCGAGGTACCGATATCGTGTTGGGCGGTAATCTTGATGCTGAACTGGCGGCGCTAGGCGAGGAAGCCTCAGAAGAAGATCGGGAAAAAGTTCGCGGAGCATGGCTCGATCGTCATCAACAAGTCATTGCCAGCGGCGGCTTGCATGTAATCGGTTCCGAGCGTCACGAATCGCGGCGTATCGACAATCAGCTACGGGGGCGCTCGGGGCGACAAGGCGACCCGGGTTCTACAAGATTCTACTTATCGCTCGAAGATCCGTTAATGCGTATTTTCGCCTCCGACCGCGTTGCAGGCTTGATGCAAAAATTGGGTATGGGTGACGGCGAGGCGATCGAGCACCCTTGGGTCACTCGTTCGATTGAAAACGCTCAACGAAAAGTCGAAAGCCGGAATTTCGACATACGTAAACAAATCTTGGCTTACGATGATGTCGCTAACGATCAGCGCAAAGTGATCTATGCGCAACGCAACGAGCTTATGGCCGCGGAAGATATTTCCGATATCATGAGCGAAATCCGCAAGGATGTGGTCAATAATGTCATCACGCAATACATTCCTCCAAAAACAATGGAAGAGCAGTGGGATACTAAAGGTCTGGAAGATCATCTTTTGCAAGAATTTAATGCCGATATACCGGTCAGGCAAATGCTAGAGGATGACAAAAGACTTAATGAAGCCTCGTTGCGTGAGCGGATTGTCGAGTTGGTCGAGCAAAACTATAAGGAAAAAGAACTCAAGATTGAACCTAAAGTATTGCGGCATTTCGAGAAATCGGTGATGTTGCAAGTCTTGGACAATAGTTGGAAGGAACATTTGGCGGCGATGGATCATTTGCGTCAGGGCATTCATTTTAGAGGTTATGCGCAAAAAGATCCGAAGCAAGAATATAAGCGTGAAGCCTTCGAAATGTTCACCAGTTTGCTGGATCATATCAAGTACGAGGTGATTGGTATCCTTGCTAAGGTTCAAGTGACTCAGGAAGAGGATGTTCAGGCGATAGATGAAATGAGACAAGCGCCCAAGGAAATGCATTACGAGCATGCCGAGGCGGAGCCGATAGCGGCACCAGTCGAGGATGCGCCGCTGCTGATGGAGCCGGAAAAACCTGTCGATCAGCCGTTTGTTAGAAATGAGCGTAAAGTAGGTCGTAACGACCCTTGCCCATGTGGGTCAGGAAAAAAATATAAGCAATGCCATGGGCGTATTAGTTAGATGCTCACTCCGAGTGTTTCTAGTTGGTGAACGGCGAGTCAATGCGTAGTCGTGCATTGGGGGCTGGTGCTACCTAGATGTCTTCGGCTTGTCGTCAATGGCATGGCACACTACCATTAAGTTAATCCGTTCGTGGTGAGCTTGTCGAACCATGGACGGCTTAACTTAATTTTTCCGTTCATCCTTCGACAAGGCTGCCCTGAGAGCCGCTCAAGGGCTCAGGGCGAACGAAAAAAGTCCTTAACTTAATGGCAGTGATCCATGGCATGAATATTCGCTTGTCTGAATATTAAATAAAGTATTACTGAGCGCCCGCTTTTCAAGCGGATTAAGGTTTAATTTAATCGCCTTAAAGCACTTGTTTAATGAAAATAAACCAATATGATTGATATGTACGAACAATCCGAAGAGCCATCAAAAATGCCTAGCACTATTTTCAAAAAAAGTAAGCCGGACCCAACGATAACCAAACTTCCAAGTTTGTCGTTGAATAAGGATCATTTGATTACCGATTTCAAGCGTTATTACGCTTATCGCTTAGGGCGCGACGAAAACTGTCGGTCTCCGTATTATGCATACGAAGCCTTGTCTTTAGTCATCAGCGACAGGCTCATTGAACGTTGGAAAAATACTTACAACGCCTATAGGGATACCGATTGCAGAAAAGCTTATTACCTGTCGATGGAATTTTTGATGGGGCGAACCTTGAGCAATGCGATGCTCAATCTAGGCGTGACTGACGAAGCCACTCGCGCGATGTATGATCTCGGATTGGAAATTGAGGAATTGGTCGATAGCGAACCGGATGCAGGGCTTGGCAATGGCGGTTTGGGGCGATTGGCGGCCTGTTTTATCGATAGTTGCGCCACCTTGCAACTTCCGGTCATCGGTTATGGGTTGCGCTACGAATACGGCATGTTTAGTCAAGTCGTGCAGAACGGCGAGCAAGTTGAAAGGCCCGATCATTGGTTGAGAAACGGGAATGTTTGGGAAATTGAAAGGCCGGAGTATGCGCATCGGATCAAATTCGGAGGGCGTACCGAATCGCATAGCGATGAAAACGGCAACAAAAGGGTTTGTTGGGTCGATACGCAAGATATTCTCGCGGTTCCCTACGATACCCCTATTCCCGGGTACAACAACGGTACCGTAAATACGTTGAGGTTATGGAAATCGACCGCGACCGAGGAATTTAATCTGCAAGAATTCAATGCCGGTGATTATGCCGAGTCGGTAGCCGCTAAGAATACTGCGGAAAATATCACCATGGTGCTCTATCCGAACGATGCCAATGAGAACGGTAAAGCATTGCGCTTGAAGCAGCAATATTTGTTGGCTTCAGCCAGTTTGCAGGATGTTATCGCTAACTGGGTTGGGCGTCATGGCAACAACTTTACCGAATTTGCCGAGAAAAACTGCTTTCAATTGAACGATACGCATCCTAGTATAGCCGTGGCTGAATTGATGCGCTTATTGGTCGATATTCATGGGTTGTCTTGGAATGAGGCATGGAGCATTACGAATAAAACCATGGCATATACCAACCATACCTTGTTGCCGGAAGCGTTGGAGCGCTGGTCAGTGAGTTTGTTTGAGCAGCTTTTGCCGAGATTGTTGGAAATTATTTACGACATCAATGCGAAGTTCATGGCCGAAGTCTCGACACATTGGCCGGGCGATCTCGATAGAATGCGGCGCATGTCGATCATCGAGGAAGGCGCGGAGAAGCAAGTGCGCATGGCTTATTTGGCCATTGTCGGCAGTTATTCGGTTAATGGTGTCGCCGAATTGCATTCGAAGTTATTACAAGAAGGGTTATTCAAGGATTTTTACGAATTATGGCCGTCTAAGTTTAATAACAAGACGAATGGTGTGACTCCACGCCGTTGGTTGGCCGGTTGTAATCCTGCTTTGGCGGAACTGATCACGGAAACCATAGGCGACGCTTGGATAACCGATTTGTCGGAGTTGCAAAAACTGAAGCCTTATGCCGAGGATGCCGCGTTTCGTAGAAAGTGGCTGGCTATTCAACGCCAAAATAAGCAACGCTTAATCGACTATAAGAAGAGCGAACTCGGCCTCGAGTTGTCTGCCGATGCCTTGTTCGATGTGCAGGTCAAGCGGATTCATGAGTATAAACGGCAGTTGCTCAATGTTTTGCATGTCATACATTTGTACGACAAGATAAAGCGCGGCGATACGCAAGATTGGGTTAATCGTTGCGTGTTAATCGGAGGTAAAGCGGCGCCCGGTTATGTGATGGCTAAAAATATCATTAAATTCATCAATAATGTTTCCGATGTCATTAATTTCGACCCGGAGGTCGGCGATAAATTGAAATTGGTTTTTTTGCCGAATTATCGGGTTTCCGCGATGGAAATCATTTGTACCGGAGCCGATTTATCCGAACAAATTTCGACGGCCGGCAAGGAGGCTTCCGGTACAGGCAATATGAAGTTCATGATGAACGGAGCGATTACGATCGGCACTTTGGATGGCGCTAATATTGAAATTCTCGAAGAAGTCGGTGAGGATAATTTCTTTTTATTCGGCTTAACAGAGGATCAAGTCGAGGCAATGAAAGGGCATTACGACCCTAACGCTATTATTGAACAGGACAATGATCTAAAAAGGGTCGTGAACCTCATTGAATGTGGGCATTTCAATTTGATGGAGCCCGGTATATTCGATGATCTTCTTAATTCGATTAAAAGTCCTTACGATCCATGGATGACCGTTGCCGATTTTCGCAGTTATGTCGATGCGCAAAATCGTGCCGAGAAGGCCTTCCTCGATACCGAGCGATGGACCAAAATGAGTATTCTGAATTGTGCCTCGAGCGGAAAGTTTTCGACCGATCGGACCATAGGCGACTATAACCGGGATATTTGGAAGCTGACACCTGTTCGGATAGATGAGTTATGATTCTGTTTTTGGCCTGATAACCATTGAAACTTGTTTAGGCGTGGGATTTGCTTGTCGAGGAGTAATTATTCACCTTCCCTATCATTTATTGCTCCCACGCAGAACACTCATCATTATACGTAAGTCAAAAATTACCCTTTTGCAATCTTAGCCAATGGTGCCTCGATGCCATTTATTGTCACTTAATCTCTCGGCTCTCCCTCACCTAGCGCTGGGCGATCCGCGCAGCGTACCCCTGCACTTTATGTTTAACGATGAGCGCAGGGCATGGGAACGAAAATTGAATTAACCATGATGTTGAATCATTGCCAATGACCTATCGAATTTATCCCGCACCTAAATGAGCCAAAATATTAAGCATTGCTAATGGACTATGGAATTTAGGTGCTGGATTTAGGTGCCGGCTAAAGAGAAGTCGGATTAACTGCCGTTTTTGTTGCAAGGAAGTGTCGTTAATGTTTGATATCGTACTCTATGAGCCTGAGATACCGGCGAATTCCGGTAATATTATTAGGTTGTGCGCCAATACCGGTGCGAGCTTGCATTTAATCCAGCCATTGGGCTTTGAGATGGATGACAAAAAACTGCGCCGGGCCGGTCTGGATTATCATGAATGGGCAAACGTTTGTGTTTACGGTTCGTTGGCCGATTTTGTCGAGCAACGAAAACCGCCAAGGTTGTTTGCATTATCAACCAAAGGGCAAAAAGTCTATAGTGAGGTGGGCTTTGAGCCGAGTGATGCGTTTTTGTTCGGACCGGAATCGCGTGGTCTGCCCGCTAAGGTTTTGACATCAATGGAGCGGGACAAATTACTGTATTTACCAATGCAGCCAGATAGCCGCAGCTTAAATTTATCCAATACCGTTTCGATTGTATTGTATGAAGCCTGGCGGCAACAGTCGTTTGTCGGTGCGTTAATCAAATAAGGATTTAGTCATAAAAATAACTTCCCTATTTTTAAACTAAGGTAGGCAGGTTCGGTTACTCGATTGACAGATGTCGGCGGACGGAAAAATCACAGGCATCCTCGCCAAGCACACTCCGCACCTTTTTTCCTCAAATTCGGAATTGCTGGGTTAGCGGAAAGCGGGCAATTTACTCTTGTAAATGTGGATCAGAGAATCGACAATCTTTTCACCATTCACCATTCACCATTCACCATTCACCATTCACCATTCACCATTCACCATTCACCATTCACCATTACAAAATCATAGGCCTAGACAGTGTACTTGTAAAAGTTTAGCTAGCTTTCGGCTTTTAATTCGCGGTCCAATAGGTTTTGCACGGCTGCCAACGGCGATAAGTTCTCATAGAGTACCTTGTAAGTTTGTTCGGTAATCGGCATGTCGATGCCGTGCGTTTGTGCGAGCAAATAAGTTTCTTTTGCAGCCGATACGCCTTCGATCTCTTGGTTGATTTCTTCACGGGCTGCTGCGCGATCTTTGTTCTGTCCGAGTGCAAGTCCGAAGCGCCGGTTTCTTGATTGGTTGTCGGTACAAGTTAAAATCAGATCGCCGAGTCCGGCAAGGCCCATGAACGTTTCTTGTCGGCCGCCGAGTTCTAAGCCGAGCCGGATTATTTCATGGAGTCCCCGTGTAATGAGTGCGGCGCGGGTGTTGGCGCCGAAACTCAGACCGTCTGCAATGCCCGAGGCGATTGCCAATACGTTTTTAACCGCGCCGCCGGTTTGTACGCCGATCATGTCGGTGCTGGTGTAAGTGCGGAATCGTGCGCTGTGCAAAATTCGGGTTAATAGTTCAGCGAAGCCGGCATGATTAGATGCAATTGTAATTGCCGTCGGTAAATCGGCCGCAACTTCGCGGGCAAAAGTCGGACCGGATAAAACCGCAGTCGGAGTCTCTTTGGAAAATATGCGTTCGACCAAGTAATGTAACAAATATCCGTCGTTTGGTGCGAATCCTTTTGTAGCCCAAGCGATTTGCACCTGTTGGCCGGTAAATCGTCGTAGTTTGATTAGCGTGTCCTTGAATGCATGACTAGGAACGGCAATCAGGATTAAGTCGCTGAATGCTGCGGCTTCGGCAAGTTCCGAGCTGGTTTCAAGGGTGTTGGGAAAAACAAAACCGGGTAAGTAACGCTGATTGGTTCTATTCTGTTGTAGTGTTCGAATATGGGTTGGATCGTGTCCCCACAGCAGCGTACGATAGCCGTTTCGGGCTGCTTGTATCGCTAAAGCAGTGCCCCATGACCCGGCACCGAGTACGCTGATAGTTGAGGTCATGAGTCTTTAGTTGACCTTATTTGAGCCGGGAGCTTGCTGTTTGGCTTGTTGTAAGTGCTGAGCGTAGAGCGCATCGAAGTTGACCGGGGCCAGCAGCAGTTGTGGAAAACCGCCTTTGGCAACTAGGTCCGAAACAGCTTCGCGTGCATAAGGAAATAATATATTGGGGCAGAAGCTGCCGACCATCGGGCCCATTTCTTCTTCGCTAAATCCCTTCAAGGCATAAATGCCGGCTTGGCAGACTTCAACCAAATAGGCGGTTGATTCGCCGCATTTGACCGTGACGGTTACGGTCAAGGAAACTTCATACATGTCGTTTTCCAAGGTTTGCACATTAGTGCCAAGATTGAAATCGACTTTCGGTTCCCATTTTTCGGTAAAAATCTTCGGAGAATTCGGTGTTTCGAACGAAATGTCCTTGGTATAAATTTTTTGAATCGAGAAATGCTTTTCTGTGGGCTTGTTTTCTTCGGCCATGGGTTTTAAGTCCTGTTTTTATGAATAGAAAAAATTTAACTTTATTTCGTAAAAAGCTGGGGAAATCAGTTTTTGTTTTTACTGGCGACCTTAATAGGAAGCTTGTTTTCTTCCCAAGATTGCATGCCGCCGATGATGTTGTAAACATCTGAGAATCCCGCCTTGGTTAAGGTTTTGCAAGCCGGTACGGAGCGCGTTCCCGTTTGACAGACCACAATGACCGGGTGGTCTTTGTGTTGAGCGAGTTCGCCAAGTTGGCTTTCCAGTTTGGCGAGCGGAACGTTGACGGCGTTTTCGATAGCGCCTTTAATGAATTCATGCGGTTCTCGAACATCAATGATGATCGCGTCGCTGGCATTCATTTTTACGACTGCCAATAAAGGGGAGAGTGCTTTAAATTTATTGAACAGGCTCTCAAATAAGTCTTGAATCAGCAGGAAGGTGACGACTGCTAGTGCCAGTGACAATAAATAATGATTTAAGATGAACTCTATTAAACGATCCATTGGGTGATTGGTAGGGTAATTAGAAATTAAGGTGAAGGAAAAACAGTTGGTTTAGCAAGTGGTGCAAAAAACGTCACGCATCATTTTAATGAGTTTAAGCATGCGTTCGTCATCGATGTAATAAAAAACCCGGTTGGCTTCTTTTTTAGAGCCTAAAATGCCTTTTTCTCTTAGAATAGACAAATGCTGAGAGATGTTGCTTTGGCTGGTTCCGACTTGCTCGACGATATCCTGAACGTTAATCGATTCACTGCCTAGTACGCAGAGTATTTTTAATCGAAGGGGGTGGGACATGGCTTTCAAGCAGCGAGCAGCCCGGTCAATTTCCGCGTCGTTATTGATTAGATGATCTTCGTCATGATCCATGGAGTATCGATTCTTAAAAACCAAGCAGTGTGGGCTCAGGGGTGTTGAGAATTAGACTTCGATCGGTTGTCGTAAAAACTGCAAATATGACCGCGAAGTATATTTATACACAACATTTGCTAACGTGTATTACTATAATTATAGTGATAAACCGGACCTGACTATTAACAGTGAATTTCAAATAGCCAGTAAATCTAACAAAATGAGCGGCGCTTTTCAATCATTTTGACTGATTACGACAAACACGCCATTAGAAACGGGCGTGAAGTGATGCCTTTCGCAATTCAAATTTCGGCAGTGCCTTAGGAGGGTCCGAGCACCTCGATGCCGAATTTTGATCTACGATGATGGGTATAGTTACGAAACCGACGCTATAATTCGTTTCGTATTGAGAGCGTGCAAACAGGCTTTAAGCTAATCTATGCCCTCTATTCAAAAATTAGCTAAGGAATATGCACAAAAAACTTTATACAATTAATAGGCTTTGCGGCGGTTCGCTCGCTTGACAGGACACCGTGAACCCAGCACCTAAATTATCCATAGCCAATGGGTTATGGAATTTAGGTGCTGGGAGAATACGTGCATGTAGGCTTGACGGCGGCTATCCTTGCCGCCGACATCTGTCAATTGAGTCACCAAAACCCTTTTCAACAGTTGTCGAAGGTATTTTATGCTCGTTCCTTAACGAGTATTGGCATGCAGCAGCCGTTTGAAATGACGAGCAGATCCTCATTTGCAGAGGCTTGAAGGGCTTTATGAATAAAATTTTCGTCGGCTTCGCTTGGTTGGCGCTGAGTGGTTTATCTGTTCAGGTTGCAGCGGAAGAAAAAAATCGGGACTTGGTTAAAATTCAAGCCGAAATCGATGCAGTCAATCGGAATATAAAGCGGATTGAAAAAGAGCAAGGCGCATTATTAACGCAGTTGGCTGAAATTGAAAAATATTATGGCAAGACCGTCGCAACCTTAAAACAATTGCAAGGGCAAATCGATAGCAAGCAACGAAAGATTCAGGATTTGCGCAACAAAACGCGATTATTGCAACTTGAAATAGCTGAACAGAATGAAGGGCTAAGTCATCAAGTTAAAGCCGCTTACGCGATGGGCCGTAAGGAAAAGTTGAAGCTGATGCTTAATCAAGAAGATCCGGCTCTATCCAGCCGTATTATGGTTTATTATGCCTATCTAAATAAAGCGAGGCTGGAGAAACTGGCCGAAATTAGCCAAACGGTCATAGAACTCACCGAGCTGGAACGGGAAAACTTCAAGGAAAGTGAATTACTCGAGCAGACTTTGCAGTTAAAAAAAACCGAGCAAGAGGCATTGGACCGAAGCCGGTTGCAAAGGAAAGAATTACTGGTCCGTCTGGAAAAAGATTATTCCTCCAGCAAGCTTCGATTGAGTCAATTGCGGGAAGGCGAGGCTCGATTACAAAAATTGGTTAATGGCTTACAACAAGCGGCGATTAAACAGCCGTTTGAACCGGAACCGGGAAAACAGGTCATAAAGCAGCAAGAGACAGTCGATTGGCCTGTTAAGCCTTTCGCATCCGCGCAAGGAGACTTGCCTTGGCCTATTAAAGGTCAATTAGTAAAAAAATTCGGTAGCCCTAGGTTGGGAAGTCGTTGGGACGGCGTTTTGATCGGTGCGGGCGAAGGTACGGAAATAAGAGCGGTTTCTGCGGGCAAGGTAGTATTCGCCGATTGGCTAAGAGGTTATGGTTTATTGACGATCATCGATCACGGCAATGGTTATATGACGCTCTATGCGTTCAATCAAAGCCTTTATAAATCGGTCGGCGACCGAGTCGCTCCAGGCGATGTGATTGCCTCGGTCGGTAAAAGCGGCGGTAGAAGCAAGGCGGGTCTGTATTTTGGAATACGCAAGAATGGCAAGCCCGTCGATCCGGTTCGGTGGTGCCGCAAAACAGATTAGGATCGCACAGGATAAATGTATTATTTAAATCGGAAATCAGAAGTTTGGAGTTTTTAGGGCTATGCAGAAAAAAAGTTTATGGGGTTTGGTTCTGGGGATGTTCCTGGGCATTTTTATCAGCGTTGGCGGTAATGTCCTAGCTGAGCGAGGTACTCGATCATCGGAGACCGAGGTGTTGCCTTTTGAGGACCTTCGTACCTTTACCGAAATCTTTGGGCGTATCAAGCGCGATTATGTCGAACCGGTAACCGACAAACAGTTGCTCGAACATGCAATTCGAGGAATGTTGATCGGGCTCGATCCGCATTCGGATTACCTGACCGGCGATCAGTACAAGGAGCTTCAAGAAGGTACAACGGGACAATTTGGCGGTTTGGGGATTGAAGTCACGATGGAGCACGGTTTTGTGAAAGTCGTATCGCCAATCGACGATACCCCCGCCCAACGGGCTGGCGTGAAAGCCGGCGATTTGGTTGTCCGCTTGGATGATCAACCGGTTAAAGGGATGTCGCTGGGCGATGCGGTAAAGCTGATGCGAGGTGAACCAGGTAGCGGCATCGTGTTGACTATTATGCGCGAAGGCGAGGAAGCGCCGTTGAAAATTGAGATTATCCGGGACATTATCAAGGTTAAAAGCGTTAGAAATCGGCTTCTCGAAAAAGATTATGGTTATTTGAGAATCAGCAGCTTCCAATCTAAAACCGGTGAGGGTTTGCGTAAGGCTATGGCGGAATTAGAAAAGGAAAACGATGGAAAGCTAAAAGGATTAGTACTGGATTTACGCAATAATCCCGGCGGCGTCCTAAATGCAGCCGTTGATGTAAGCGATGCTTTTCTTGATAAAGGCTTGATCGTATACACCGAAGGACGTATTGAAAACTCCGAGATGCGTTTTAATGCTTCTCCGGATGATGTGCTTGATGGCGCGCCTATTGTGGTGTTGATTAATGCCGGATCCGCTTCGGCATCTGAAATCGTAGCCGGCGCACTTCAGGATCATCGGCGAGCGGTCATCATGGGCGAGAAATCGTTCGGTAAAGGTTCGGTACAAACTGTTTTGCCAACTAGTGGCGGAGCGGCGGTAAAGTTGACTACCGCGCGTTACTTTACGCCTTCAGGCCGCTCTATTCAGGCCGAAGGCATCGAACCGGATATACAGTTAGACCGCTATAAGTTGGAATCGGTCGAAGGACCTGACTTTAAGCCGGTCAAAGAAGCCGATTTGTCACGCCATTTAACTAACGGCAACCGGTCTACTAAGAAGCCGGAAACAAAGGATGCCGAGCAAGATCAAGAGAAAAGCAAATTGGAAATTACCGATTATCCGCTTCATGAAGCCTTGATGTTGCTGAAAGGGATCGCAATTTTGCGGAATTAACGTTTCTATCGGCGCATGAGACCCCGGCATTTCATTGGTTTATTAATCTTTGGGATGTCGGGGTTTTTTATTGTCTGGCATCCGTCCGCGGCAGAGTTAAATGAACGTTCGCGCATCGCCATCATTATGGACGATATGGGCAATAGTCTCGAAATCGGTACTGCCGCAATCGGATTGCCCGGTAATATCACATATTCGTTTTTGCCTTTTGCTATGCATTCCAGGCGGTTGGCATTACTTGCATCGCGTCACGGTAAGGAAATTATGTTACATGCGCCGATGCAGGCACTAAGCGACAAGCCCATGGGGTCAGGCGGGCTAACCGTATCGTTGGATCGCAATGAGGTTGTGCGTCGGTTTTCGGCGCAATTGGTGGCTGTTCCGGGTATTTCGGGTGTCAATAATCACATGGGCAGCGCTCTGACGCGTGATCCGGTAACAATGGGCTGGTTAATGGAGGCCTTAGCGAGGAAACCCGATGCTTTGTATTTTGTCGACAGCGTGACGACGGATCATTCGGTAGCCAAAAAAGTGGCGGATGCTCATCGAGTCCCTGCTTTGAGTCGGGATGTTTTTTTGGATCATGTGAATTCGGAAGTTAAGATCCGCGAACAATTCGAGTTGCTTATTTCGACCGCTAAACGACGCGGTTATGCCGTGGCGATTGGTCATCCGAGAGTGAATACATTAAAGGTTTTACGGGAAAGATTGTCGGACTTGGATCGAATCGGAGTCGAATTAGTGCCGGTTTCGGCATTATTGCCGCAATACCCCATTCCTCGGACATTTCCGGTTAAACAACGCCAATTGCCTGTTCAAATAGCCGAGCAAAAAGCGATGGAACCCTTGAAAACAAGAAAATATGGAGCGATACGGATTAGACCAATATCTTCAAAGCCGAATTTTCAAACGGCAAGTGACAAATTGCTGATCCGAGAGTTTGATTTATTCTGATGATTAAGGGTTTTGCAATATATGATCTTTGTCGAGGCTTTTCGTCAAGTTTGGCATTGCTCGGTGTAGCATAACGAGGCTCCTGGATTGTGCTTTAAGCTTAATCAAACTAACTGAGTTTACTAAATAATCGGATACCATATTGATGTAATTCTTATTTTAATTCGTTTGTTCTAAGCACAGATCATCTCTACTTAATAAGTTCAATGCCGAATTGCGATATGTGAAAATTATATTTGGTAATCAAAATAAGGCATTTGGCACAAAATTGGGGCATATAACATGGAGCTAATCGGAGATATTAGATATCATAAAGCCAAAACGCTCTTTTGTTGCTAAGGAATATGCACAAAATATCTTCACCAAGAATTACGCTTTGAGGCACTCGCTTGACAAAACGCCGTGAACCCGGCACTTAAATTATCCACGATAGTTAACCATAGCCAATGGGCTATGGAATTTAGGTGCTGGGGGTTGATCCGACCATGCTTAACGGCGGAATCTAATTGCCATGGGTGGCGTGTTTTACGGTGCTAGAGTGTCTCAGCAATTGCCGAGGAGCAAAAGTCTGCCCTGTTGCCGACGCCTGTCAATCGAGTCATCGAACCCCCTTCCAACATTTGTCGGCGTTATTTCATGCTGACTCCTAACTTCCTTGAAGATGTCATCAACTGGTAAAAAAATACTGGCATTATCTTTGCCTTCTTTACTGAATAATAACCGGTGTCGTCGATTGCTATCTGTGATTTGTGGAGAATCGGTTTAAAGTCTAATGAAGGGGTTAGGGGAGTGATAAAGATGAGACTTGGGCATTATTCATGAGGCAAATGAAGCTGGGCGTTTTTTTACCGACGAGCAATAGTCATTTTTCGAATAGGCGACGAGAACAGGGGCGAGGTGTCTCCGGTTGGGATCTTTCAGATTGTCAGCGTGTTGCGATAAAGGCCGAGCAGGCTAAATTTGATGCAGTCTTTATGAGTTCCGATGCGTCATTGTTCTGTCATTCTCAGGATGATGAATCGGTAAAGCTATTGATTTCGTTGGCGCGTGTTACCGATCGGATCGGTTTGGTGGCGCCGGCATGTTGCGACTACTCCGATCCATATGGTCAGGCAGGTTCGTTTTCCGCCCTCGCTCATATCAGTCGAGGGCGGGCCGGTTGGAATCCCGGGACGGAAAATAATAATGATCGAAATATTCTTACGGAGCGAACTCGCGATTATATTGATTTAGTGACTTCTTTGTGGGCAATGTGGGAAGTTGAAGATGGATTTGATAATTTATCCAGGCCCATCAATAAAAGCAACAAGTTGGATGCGGTAGTCTTGGAGCGAACCAATTATGATCACCCGGTACTGGTTCAAAATATTTTATCCGATAAGGATATTGAATTGGCGGCACGGAGTGCTGAAATGGTTTTGGTTCGACAGAAGAATGAACAACAGGCAAGGTTGTTTTATTCCGAGCTAAAAGAAAAAGCGATCTGTTTCGGTAAGTGTCCTTCGCAGCTAAAAATTGTGTCGTGTGTGGTGCCTGTCGTTGCCGAGACAGCCGAGGCGGCTCATGAAAAATATCATTTACTCAAGGAGTCGCTAAACTCTGCGAAAAGATTAGGGTCGTTTGATTCCGATCTCGACAATGAAAGTACTACAGAGTCTATTCTGCAACAAGCATTACCGGAATGGTTCGATCATAACAGTTTCCGGAATGCCTCGATAGAATCGATACGCGGGCTGATGGACGTCGCGTCTGTGTCATTGCGAAGGCTTAATGACAGCGGGCATCGAGTCGTTATCGGTACACCAAAGCAAGTTGCCGATCAGCTGGAGGAGTGGTTTATAGGCGAAGCTGCTGACGGATTCGCTATCATACCGCCTTATTTACCCAGGGGATTTGACGATTTTGTAGATCTAGTCGTTCCGGAATTGAAATTTAGAAACTTATTCCGTGCTGAATATGAGGGAGTGACGCTACGCGATCATTTAGGTTTGATGCGACCGGTCAATGATTTAGCGAAACGGATGATTCAATTTTCGTTATCTTACTCCTTTTCATACTGAAAAATCGTTCGGCTTTGTTGATGGCGCCGTATTTATCAGTCAACGGGCGCCGATCGCCTGGCGCCGAAATTTGACTAGCAAGGGATATAGCTTTCGAAAGGCTATGTTCGCGTTAATAGTTGATACTTTATTACGCCAATGGTTGAAAGGAGGGTACGGTTGCTCGATTGACAGGTGTCGGCGGCAGGGAAAGCCGCCGTCAAGCCTACATGGACGTATTTACCCAGCACCTAAATTATCTATGTAATCAATCATGGCCAATAGACTATGGAATTTAGGTGCTGGGTTTACGTCGTCCTGTCAGGCGAGTAATCGTACCCTCTTTCACGCTCAGTGTTTTGGAAAGCAATCATTGATTATTTACTAAATGGTTTATTTAGTAGGAAAGAGAACCGTTTCAACTGCTAACGCGAACATAGCCTTTCGAAAAGGGTTTAATGACCGAGGTATAGAATGAATTATTTTTCTAAAAAGTCCGTTTGGGCCATGTGGTCGTTATGTTTGTCGTTGATATTATTTCCGCTGTGTGCCCAAGCGCATACTGAGGACATCGACAGCAGCGGCTGGCTTAGCGGTTTCAGTCATCCGCTTGAAGGTTGGGATCATCTATTGACGATGCTTACTGTTGGCGTTTGGGCCGCGCAGCTTAAAGGTAACTCTGTATGGCAATTGCCGTTGGCCTTTGTCGGTGTGATGTGTCTTGGCGGATTATTCGGCGTGACTGGTTTTAATGTACCGGGCGTCGAGCCGATGATTCTTTTGTCGGTGGGGGTGTTCGGGGTGTTGGCCTTGCGCAGAATTCGAGTGCCGGCGCTTGCGAGTATTTCAGTCGTGATGTTTTTTGCTTTTTTTCACGGCTACGCTCACGGACAGGAAATGCCTGCTTCTGGCGGTTTGTTGTCGTTTGCTTTGGGATTCGTAACCGCGACACTGTTATTGCACGGTACCGGCATCATAATGGTGCGCTTGGCAGTTTTGGCGTTCGCCACAGTGTTCGGAACTTCGGTTCATGCACAGGCGGTTGAGGATGATGGCGATAGCGTTTCGGATATCGAATCCGAAACGATACATTTGGAGTTGCTTCCCAAGATGGTTGTGACCGAGCGCGGCGATTCTTTGGTCGGCATCGCCGATAGTGCTTCGCAAGGTAATATTGGCCAGGAACAATTGCAGTACCGACCTATCATTCGGCCGGGAGAGATCCTCGAAACGGTCCCCGGTCTGATTGCTTCTCAACATAGCGGCGAGGGTAAATCGAATCAATTTTTTTTAAGAGGCTTCAATCTCGATCACGGTACCGATTTTTTAACCAAGATCGATGGCGTGCCGGTGAATTTGGTCTCGCACGCGCATGGCCAAGGTTGGACTGATACGAATTTTTTGATTCCCGAATTGATTAGCACGATCAGTTATCAAAAAGGCAATTACTACGCCGAAAACGGCGATTTTTCCAGTGCCGGCGCCGCCGATATTCGCTACGCCAATGCCTTGCCCGGACATATCGCTCGATTTACCGGCGGTAATTTCGATTATTACCGGGGGCTGTCGGCCGGCTCGCACAGGCTCGGTGACGGCAATTTGCTTTATGGCGGCGAAATCGTTCATAACGGGGGGCCCTGGACGGTCAGCAACGATTATTTGAAATTCAACGGCGTGCTTCGCTACAGCGAGGAGTACGAAAGCTCGGGCTGGAGCGTCACCGCGATGGCCTATAAAGCCGACTGGGATGCGACCGATCAAATTCCCCGGCGTGCCGTCGACTCCGGAACGATCGGGCGCTTCAGCACACTCGATTCAACCGACGGCGGGAGCAGCCGGCGTTACAGTTTAACCGGCGAATGGCATCGTCAAGACGACGTGTCGGCATCCAAACTGACGGTCTACGGGATTTATCATGAACTCGACCTGTACTCGAACTTTACCTATTTTCTTGCAGATCCGGACCGTGGCGATCAATTCGCTCAGCCTGATCGGCGTTGGACATCCGGTCTGAACGCAAGCCACACCTTTTTTCATAAAATCGGGTCGTTCGACTCCGACAGCACCATCGGTTTGCAGGTGCGGAACGACTCAATCCGTAACGGTTTGCTGTTGACCGAGGCGCGGCAGAGGTGGGATACCGTTCGTAGCGACGATGTGCGCGTGACCAACTTCAGCCCGTATTTCGAAAATAAGACCCGTTGGACGTCCTGGCTTAGAACGCAAGTGGGCGTTCGTTTCGACGGCTTTCAATTCGACGTTTCCGACAGTAACCGGTCCGAAAACAACGATACGCCTACCGACGGTATCGTTAGTCCTAAAGCCGGTATCGTATTCGGGCCGTGGGCCGATACCGAGTTTTACCTGAACGGCGGTCTCGGTTTTCATAGTAACGATGCGCGCGGCGTTAACCAGCGCGTCGATCCTGCAAGTGGGGATACGATAGATGGAGACGGTAATCAGGTTAACCGCGCCGTGCCGTTGGTTCGTACTTACGGGGCCGAAGCTGGTTTGCGCACGACCTGGCTTAAAGGGCTGCAGAGCACGTTATCGGTTTGGTGGCTGGGTATCGATTCCGAATTGTTATTCGTCGGCGATGCGGGAACGACTGAAGCCAGCCGTCCTAGCCGTCGTTTCGGCGTCGAATGGGCAAATTATTATTCGCCGACCGGTTGGCTGACCTTCGATGCCGATTTCAGCTTTTCGAAAGCGCGTTTTCGCGGTAACGATCCGGCCGGTAATCGTATTCCTGGTGCGATTGAAAGCGTGATGGCAACCGGTGCCACGGTTCACGATATTTTCGGAGGTTTCTTCGGCGGCCCAAGGTTGCGTTATTTCGGGCCGAGACCGTTGATTGAAGACAACAGCGTCCGTTCGGATTCGACGATTTTGTTATCGGCGATGCTTGGTTATCGTTTCGACAAGACCTGGACCGTGCAGGCCGAAGTGTTTAATATCCTAGACCGCAAAGACAGCGCAATCGACTATTACTACGAGTCGCAACTGCGAGGTGAAGCCGATCCAGTCGAGGACATTCATTTTCATCCCGTCGAACCGGTCAGTTTCAGAATGAGCGTAACCGCGAATTTTTGACTCGGATTCGAAAGCGCTAACAAAGAGAAAACTGGCTACTTATACTCATATATGGACTCCTCGTTTATTGCAAGCCAAGTTTTCAAAAATTGATGTCAAAACAGAGATCAAGATTGCAGCCATATATCCGGTCTCTCAACAGAGGCTTTATTGCCTCAGAACTCCTGATGAATCTATCCGCGCGCCTATTCCTCAACCATCGTAACGGTTTCTTAAGAACCTATGAGTATATCGGGTTGTAAAAGCACCGGTCTGACCTGTTGTTGTCATCAATGATTGTCTACTTGCCTCCGCAATCTT
>JAHJSQ010000150.1 GCA_018830325.1 Gammaproteobacteria bacterium | reverse complement strand
GGGATTATCGACCTCTGGGGACGCAGAGCGTCCCGGGATGCATTCCCACGCAGAGCGTAGGAACGATAAAAAATCAATAAATCTATCAATTTTTAGCCATAGCAAATTGTTTTATTTGGCTATTTCGTGGGGATACCTCAGGGTCAGGTTTAATTTCGCACTTGACTACGAAACTCGTTGCACAAAAAGTTCGTACATTAAGCTCGAAAACATGTGCCGTTCTTCAGATTCTGATTTTTCTTGTCCCTTAAGCTTTAAGTTTGAGGGGGCCGTCGACTTCCAAGTTCCAACTTACCGGGACAAGATTTGTAAACCCGTCCTAAACGTTTCGACCGTAGCCCAAGCAAATCGGAACGTTCGGAGCAGGTTAAATAACCCGCTCCGCGTGAAGGAACTGATACAATTTACTCATTATTTACATAGCAAGAGGACTTATCACCATGCAAAAAATCCATTGGCATTCGTTTGCGACAGCGGACAAAGTTGCCGCGTCCGCTGCACAACAGATCCTTGCAGCCGCCGAACAAGCCATCGAGGCAAGAGGCGCCTTCAAATTAGTCTTGGCGGGAGGAAGCACGCCCAAAAAGGTATATCAATTGTTAGCTGAAAGCTCGGACGATTGGAGTAACTGGCATATTTATTATGGAGACGAGCGCTGTTTACCGGTTGATCATGCCGAGCGCAATAGCCGCATGGCCGGCTCGGTATTTTTGGATAAGGTTTCTATTCCTGCCGGGCAAATCCATACGATGCCGGCCGAACTCGGCCCGGAAAAAGCGGCCGAAGCCTACCGCACAACAATCGAACTGGCCGGACGATTCGATATGGTCTTGTTAGGCATGGGCGAAGACGGACATACCGCGAGCTTATTTCCAGGCCACGTTCATTCAACCGATGAAACGGTACATGCCGTTTTCAATTCGCCGAAGCCGCCGCCGGAAAGGGTTTCTTTGAGCGCTAAAACCCTGAGTAATAGCTTGCAGGTGTTGTTTTTAGTAACTGGAGCCGGCAAGCAAGAAGCCGTGAAGCAATGGCGTCAGGGAGAAGTCCTGCCGGTCGCATTAATCAGACCGGAAGCCGGCGTCGATGTTTATATCGATGAGGCCGCTTTAGGCGATGCTTGAGATAGTTGTCAATAAGCCTCTCGCCGAGACCGGCTACTAAGAACACGAAGGAGAGCGAATTTTAAATTTCGGGCCTTCCGTGTTCTTTGTAGTTGAAGTAGAGATTATCGCCAAAGCACAATGCCCGGATTATTGACGACGATATAGCCCCTCGGGTGCCTCCGATAAAACGTATTGCCTACGACAAAATACGGCGAACCTCGCCACATCACTTGATGATGCAATCTCGGCAATGTCGCTATAATCGCGCCGATCGGCGCATCGACGATGATATAGCCGGATTGAAACGGCTCATAATAAAAGCCGTCATAAAAATAATAACTTGAACGATCGACGACTACCCTTGATGCGCCGCGAGGCAAAGGCCTAGTCCGGTAACCGGGTTTATAATAATGCGGATAGGGCGGCGCCGGCGTGTAGTGTCGCCTAGGCGTCGAATATATGCGTGATCGCGGCGCTTGCGGCGGCGCGGTCCGTTGTTTCGAATGACTGTGCCGGCTCGAACGAGACCGGTGATCTTGAGCATAGACGGCGCTATTCATCAACAGCATCGCACTGATGGCCAAGACGACTATTTTTGTTAGACCTTTCATAACGACCTCCCGGTGGTACCGAGTGAAACCGCTATCCGTCCCTGGCTTGCGGTTGCATTTTGTCCATCGATACTTGCCTTCTCAGCCGCGCTCATTGTCTATTGCTTAGAAGATCAAGTCGTTGCGCTTATTGTGCGTCGACAGTTTTGCCGGATTTTCTTTCCTGTCTTTCCTGGCGTCTCTCTTGACGTTTTTCCTCGCGTTTTTCTTTCCATTTTTCATGGCGCTGCTGTTTTAACGCTTCCATTTTTTGCATTTGCTCATCATTCAGCACTTCCTGCATACGGCGGCGGGTTTCTTCGTGGATCGCTCTGTATTTTTCATGCTGTTCCTTGAAGATGGATTCCAGCTGAGTGCGTTGTTCTTCAGTCAAGTCCAAATCCTTGGTCAAACGTTCTATTCTTTGTCCATGACGGCCTTCCATATCGCCTTTTCCGCTGCCGGGAGGAAATGCGGCTGCAGTCAACGGAAGTGCCAATGCGATTGCGATTGCGATGATTTTTTTGTTCATGATCTTATCCTCTTGGGGTTAGTAATAAAAGAACGGTTTATCTCCGTTCTTGATGATTAATATAAACGCCAAATGCGTAAACAATTTGCAGCAATTATGGAAACATTGTGAAAGTGCATGACAACGGCAAAAACTCAAAACTCTCTTTTGCCGGTAACGCAGAGATAAAAATAGAGATTTACCCTATACCCTTTATTGCTATTACTACTAACCGCTTACTGCTCACCGCTCACCGTTAACTTGTGGTTCGTAACGGTAGCCGGCGCCATAAACCGAGTGGACTAACTCCTGTCCCGGTAACAAGTCCGATAATTTCTTACGCAACTTTTTAATATGACTATCGATCGTGCGATCGGAAACGATTCGCTGATCTTGATAAATCAAGTCCATTAATTTCGACCGCGAAAAAATCCGTCCGGGCTGATCGTATAGGGCCTACAACAATTGAAATTCCACCGCAGTCAATTCGGTTTCCTTATGCCCCGCCCGGACCCGAAAACTTTCCGGAACGAGCGATATCGGACCTTCGGTGCCGCTTACCTCTTGCGGCTTCAACCTGCGTAAGACCGCCTTGACGCGCGCGACCATTTCGCGCGGACTAAATGGTTTACAAATATAATCATCCGCGCCTAATTCTAAGCCCAACAATCTGTCGACTTCTTCGATACGTGCGGTCACGATGATAATCGGCACGGTACTGAAAGCCCGTATTTCTCGGCAAATCTCCAGCCCATCCTTACCCGGCAGCATTAAATCCAATAAAATCAAATCGACCGGATTTTGCTTAAACCAGGGTACCACTTTAAGACCGTCATCGAGGCATTCGGTTGCATAACCGGCATTGTTTAAATAATCCGCCTCCAGCCGTGCCAGCTTGAGTTCGTCTTCTACGATCAAAATACGGCTCATAAAAATATTCCTCAGATCAAATGCCTCCCATTGTCAATCGCCATTGCTATCATGAATGCAGCTTTTCTAGGATATTAACGGTAACGCAATACGGATGTTAAGCCCGCCCAATTTTGATTTCCCGGCTGTAATCGTACCGTTGTGCGCATGGGCGATATTCGCGCAAATGGCAAGGCCTAGACCAGCGCCGCCATGATGTCGGCTGCGAGAACTTTCGACTCGATAAAAGCGATCGAATAAATGCCTTATTTCCTGTTCGGAAATGCCGGGTGCACTGTCGGCGAATTCGATAATCAACAAACCGCTTTTTTGTATGACAACGATCTTTAAACAACCGCCGGCATCGGTGTATTTGGCGCTGTTGCTCAATAGGTTGCGGAATAGTTGCGACAATCGGTCCGGGTCGGCATGAATGTGCACGGTTTTAGTCAGACGATTCAGCAACTGCAAGCGGATTTGCCGGTTATCGAATTCCGGCGATAAGGCGGCGATATCCTCCTGCAGCACTGGAATCGGATCGAGGCTTTGCTTGCGATAGCTAAGCGCGCCTTGATCTGAAAGCGCCAATTGATAAAGATCCTCCGTCAAACGATTCAGTCTCATGACATCGCCAAGCAGCGAATCGACCGCTTCGGCTGTCAGCGGACGGATTCCGTCTTGCAAGGCCTCCAATTCTCCATGCAGCACCGCCAAAGGTGTACGCAATTCATGGGAAATATCGGCGACCCAGCGCCGTCTCGATTGTTCGGACCGTTCCAACGCCGTTGCCAATTCGTTAAAATCGCGCGCTAAATGCCCGAGTTCGTCGGACGATTCGACAGGAAGCCTTACATCGTATCGGCCGATGGCAAGCGCTTTCGCCGCCGTGGTTATCCGTTTTAGCGGCCTTCCCAGCATATAAGCCAATAGCCAGGCCAGAAAGGCGGAGAGCAATATCATCAATAAGGCAATCCAGACAAAAGCCTTAGCCTGACCCTCGATAAATCGCAATTCGCCGGGTTGGCTGGGCGTTTTACCCGGCAAAATTCCCAAATACCCGACAATACCGTTCTGGTAATGGATAGGCTCCAGTTTCTCTAACTGCTCGATGGCATCGACGCGTCCATATATGATCTTTCGATCGGCGCGCAACAGCATGACGCGCAGCTGGAAAGGCGTATAACGGCGGTTCATCGAATTTTCCGGCATAGCTGGAGGCCAATAACCGGACGGTTCGCTTTGCGCCCGCTCTATCAAAATAGGCGGCGGACGATGACGACGATGATCGGACTGCCATAACAAATCAATCCACAACTGTTTATTAGCAGCCAATTTTTCCCAATCGGGATCATGGCCATAATAATCGCTGAGCGTTTCGATAAGCGTCGACACGCGCTCCTGCTGTCTTGATTTGATGAATTCGTTAAACCCCCGATCCAAAGACCAGCGCATAAACGCATACATCCCCGAAACCAAAAGCAGCGTGGTGAGCAGGAAAGTCAGGAATAATTTGATACGTATACTTCGAGCGGTCATGTTTGCGGCTTTTATGGCAATGCTATTTTGTTCGAGAGCAAAGCGCGAAAACAGGTGCATAGCAAGCTATGTAACTGTTTTCGCAACGCCGCTATCGAACAAAATAGCGAGTTAGAAAACAGCAAATGTGGACGCGCGAAGTATATAGATTGGCGCACAAGCTTTACCCATTAAGCGATAGCTCATTGTTGCCGGTAATTGTGCAAAAATTAAGGAACGTTAGCCGTTCAACACCCGGAATAAAATTTCCTTAACGTTTTGCGGCTCGAACGGCTTGTCGCAAATCGCCGATACGCCGGCTTGCTGAACTTGATCCAAGCGGGTTTCGTTCGATTCGCTGGTGACCATGAGAATCGGTATGAAGGTATTTTGTCGGTCGTTTCGGATATGACTGACCAGCTCCCGTCCATCCATTTCCGGCATGTTGTAATCGGTCACGATTAAATCGAAGGCTTCGCCAGTCTCTTGAAATAGCTCGGCCGCCGCCTTGCCGTCATTGGCCGTGGTAATCTGAGTGATGCCCATGTTATTCAACACTCGAACGATATGCTTACGCGCCATCGAACTGTCGTCGACCACCAAGACGCGCAAGGCTTCAATCGCATAATTATCCAACTCGAGTTCTTCCGGTTCGATGAATTCGATCGTCGATCGTAAGGCTCTTCGCAAATTGTCATGATCGAAGGGCTTGGGTAATATAGCCACGACGCCGGCCTGCCGGATCGGATCCAAGGCTGAAATCCGCGTCTCGCTGGATATCAACATAAACGGAACGTCGTTCAGTTCTTCATTGACTTTGATTTTGACAATCATTTCGGCAGCCGTCATGTCCGGCAAATACATACTGCTTATGATTAGATCGGGCTTATAATCGGACAATATCGTCAAAGCCGAATCACCCGAATCCGCCCCTTCAATATTGGCAATCCCTTCTTCTTTAAGATGTTTGATGATGACTTTAAGCTGCGTCGATGAAGGTTCGACCAGTAAAATCGATAGGTCTTCTATTTTTAAAGATGTCATAAGCGGTTGATTGATGCGTTCCCGTTGCGGTTAGCGGTTAGCGGTTAGCGGTTAGCGGTTAGCGGTTAGCGGTTAGCGGAATTTTGAAAGCCATTGTATCCTTAGTCAAATAAAGTCTACTCCCTGCTAACGGCTAACCGTTCACCACTGACTCAATATTTTTTAAGTTTAGACGTATTACTTGCCTTTTGTAGTCTCGTGCCCGGATATAATCACGACTAAATTTTTTACGAATGAAATCAATAAACCGGAAGCTTTGTAATATAATCATGCGCACGGTTTCGGCTTCTAATAAATTACGCCAATTCAGTCGAAACAATAAAACTACCTGATTAGCAAGATGCTTCAGCTTGCCGAAGCCAAGTGTCCGAGCAGGGGCCAGTCGTAGTCGCAAAAACTAAATTATGCTGTTACCCAAGCTCCAGCTTGGATAACCTGTTCAGGAAGCTCTAGCTTCCCGACAATCAAGAAAGATTGAACGAGCGAGCGAGCGAGCCGGGGTTGATTGAGAATGTGCGGAGGTTGTGTCGGTCTCAGGAGGCTCTTGCCCTGAGCCCTTCGGCTGCGCTCAGGAGAGCCTTGTCGAAGGAAGGGGGAGCTTCCGGGGGGCTTTCCCAAGCTGGAGCTTGGGAAAAAACGTGATGTGGGTTGGCCGTTTTTAGCTTGACGCGCATGGCTTGCGAACCCCGTACGGCTAAGGATATGCTGATCTTTGGGCTTTAGCTGAAAAAACTTGCTAATCAGGTAAAACTATACCCATCGTAAATCAAAATTCGGCACCGGGGACTCGTCAAAGGACGCTGTGAAACATCCATGTAGACTCTATGCCAGCACCCCGGTGCTTCCTTAGGCACTGCCGAAATTTGAAGTGCGAAAGGTATATAAAATCGTACTAAAAAGGCCCGCTAAAACCGGGATCTCTATAACTATAACAAATGAGGATAGGAATATGTGTTGGAGTGGAGAAGCATCGACCGTTTTGGCTGCCGCAGGGCTGTCGACGGCGGTTTATGTCGCCAGGAAAGGCGAATCGAACGAATTGTGGATTCCATTGGTGTATTTTGCACTGATGGAACTTCTGCAAGCGGCAACCTACGTTTACATCAATCTATGCGACAATCCGAATAATCAGATATTGACGCTTTTCGGTTATGTTCACATCGCTTTTCAGCCATTTTTCGTCAATATGGTCGCGATGTATTTCATTCCGGAAAGCGTCAAATTAAAAATTCGTACGACTGTTTATACGATTTGCGCGATGGGATCGTTAGCAATGTTGGTTAAAATGTTTCCTTTCGATTGGGCAGGATCATGCCAAATCGGTGTCGAAGGTTTTTGCGGACCGGCGACCTGTTCGGTATCCGGCGATTGGCATATCGCTTGGCAAATGCCATTGAACGGCTTAATGTCCGAACCGCAAAGCTGGCTATTCGGTTTCGATTGGGGTTTGCATGCCTTTACAT
Organism: Gammaproteobacteria bacterium; assembly: GCA_018830325.1. Classification (GTDB taxonomy): domain Bacteria; phylum Pseudomonadota; class Gammaproteobacteria; order Methylococcales; family Methylomonadaceae; genus Methylotuvimicrobium. The sequence goes on along the minus strand of JAHJSQ010000150.1, from coordinate 38,399 downwards.
ACATTTTGGTGTCTTTCTATCTGCCGTTACTTTACGGATCTTGGCGTTTTGTCGGATTCCATTACTTGATCGGTCCGTTCGTTTCCGATCTGACCACGACTGACCCGAACGAATATGCCGCTGTTTGGTGTCTGTTTTCGATCGCCTTATGCGTATCGGTTATCAAAACGCCAATTCGTAAGCATTTGCATGTCAAAACATGGCCTTATTATCATCGCCAAGTGTCGGACGCTTTATAACGGCCTAAAATGGCCTAAAACGGCGCGCTGTCCGGCTCATTGACATCGCTGTCAACAGGGGGCGCGTCAGTCCGGTAAGGATCGCCGGAATCCGGCTGCCAGGGATGGCGCCGAATCTATTTTTCTGGTGCCCACGGTCCTCCGTGGGAACCCATACCTTGGCTGCCGAGGCAAGATCGGCATGCATTCCCGCCTCATTAAAATTTCTAGTGCGAAGCCAAAATCATGCTCAGCTACCGTCACGGATTTCATGCCGGCAATTTCGCCGATGTACTCAAACACAGCCTGCTTTGTTTGACGATCATCGAACTCAAGAAAAAAGACAAGCCCTTCGTTTATATCGACACACATGCCGGCGCCGGCGCCTATTTTCTGCAGTCGCCCTTTGCCGAAAAAACCGGCGAATACCGGCAAGGCATTGGACGTCTATATCCCAACGAAACCTCTCATCCTTTGCTTGATAATTATTTTGATGGCGTTCGCTCGTTAAACACCGATAATAAACTAAGCCATTATCCCGGGTCGCCGGAATTTGTCCGAGCGCTGATTCGATCTCAAGACAGAATGCAACTTAGCGAACTGCACGGTAGCGATTTTGCGTTCTTGCAAGAACGCTACCGTAACGAACGTCAAATCAGCGTGGCTCAAGAGGACGGCTTAAAAAATCTAATGAAAAAACTGCCTCCGGTACAAAAAAGAGGATTGATTTTTATCGACCCGAGCTATGAAGTGAAGGAGGATTACAGTCGCGTGGTTGAAACGCTCGCTAAAGCGTACCGGCGTTTCGCTACCGGCGTGTATTGTCTTTGGTATCCCGTGATTCGCCGGGAAACGGTCGATAATTTAATGGCGGAACTTGCCGAGACCGGCATTAGGAAACAATTGCGGATCGAACACTGTGTGCTTCCGGACAGCGAGGAATTGGGCATGACCGGATCGGGCTTGTTACTCATCAATCCGCCTTGGCAATTGGAAAGCCAGGCCCGCGAATTATTGCCTTGGCTGAACGATAGGCTTACGGATGGTGCGGGAACTTGGTCTGTTGATTGGTTGGTTCCAGAATAAATGGCTGGATAATCCTAGAAAAAAATTTCACCATGAAGATCATAAATAATAAGAAGTTAATTCAATGACTTATTATGCATTTGTATAAAGTTTCCTGATTAACTATAAGATTCAGTTTATTTGAAAACTAAAAAAAGGCTTTGTATCGCTATCGCGACGCTTATGTGTAGTCGGTTCGCGGACCGACAGCCACGATACTGCTACGAAACCCAATCCCTGGGTTTCGCCCTTCGGGCCAGCTAAAGCTGTTCAAAATCGCTCCAGGCGATTTTGTCTTTGCTTGTCCAAAGAAAAGTATCCAAAAGAAAAGACACCCGAAGGCCGCTGCTTCCTGCGCGCTGACGATTTTGCCGAGGGTTTTCGGAAGGGCTATCCCTAGCCCTCCGAAAACGAGCGGCTTCCCTGCCGCTCCCCTAGCGGGCTGTTCTCGGCAAAATCGCCAGTGCTCGGCGCGGCCTAACGGGGCCCAGGCGGGAACTTTAAGCCAAATCAAATTGACTGAAGGTTCTAAGCAATCAGGTTGATTTTTAGTCACCCAAGAGGTTAGCAAGAAAGTTTAGATAATCTTTGAAATACCGCATGAACTTCATGTGTTTCATGGTTAAACTGCCGAATTTAGAATATTGTCACGATTCACGTTTCTGCTTCGATTTTGCCGTCCACGATACGAATCTTGCGCTTAGCCCGCTCGCCGATCGACTGGTCGTGTGTAATCACAATCAAAGTCACGCCTTGCTCGTTAAGGCGCTCCAATAGATCGATGATTTCGGCGCCCGATTTGCTGTCGAGATTGCCGGTCGGCTCGTCGGCCAGAAGAATACCGGGGTTCATGATCATCGCTCGGGCGATCGCGACGCGCTGCAACTGGCCGCCGGATAATTGATCGGGCCGATGGCCGGCTCGATCGGACAAACCGACTTGCTTCAAGGCTGTTTCAATTCGCTGTTGCCGTTCCTTGCGGTCGATTCCGGCCAGCATCATCGGCATTTCGACATTTTCGGCGGCGGTCAGGCGTGGGATCAAATGAAAAAATTGGAACACAAAGCCGATATTTTCGCGTCGCACTTTGGCCAATTCGTCATCGCTGTACTGTGTAATATCCCGGTCATTTAAAAAATAGCGACCGGAACTAGGCTGATCCAGCAGCGCGATCACATTCAATAAGGTCGACTTCCCGGAACCCGACGGCCCCATCACCGATAGGTATTCGCCGTGCTCAATTGTCAGATCGATACCGTCGAGCGCATGCACCGACTGTTCCCCGACTTGAAAGTACCGATGAATGTTTTCCAGGCGAATCATTGTTTTTCGCGTACCGCAACGCCTTGTTCGATGCCTTCCTGGCCTACCGAGTACACGACCCGATCGCCCTTGTCGAGCCCCGACACGACTTCGGTAAAACTCCAATTCGCCAAACCCGGTTCGAAGCGGCGCTCTTCAAGAACGCCGTCGGCTCCTATCAACAAAACCCGCTCGGTACCTAAAATCGCTTCGGCGGGCAATCTCAAGGCACTGTCCTTACGCGCCAACAGCACTTCGACATCGGCGCTGTAACCGGGCATCAAACCTTCAAGATCCTTCGGGTCTGTTAATATGACTTCGATTTCGACGGTGCGCGCCTGCTTTTCCTTTTCCAAAACATAAGGCGCGATGCGCGATACCTTGCCGGAGCAACGCTCGCCGCTAAACGCATCGAGCGATACGCAAGCCTGCATCCCGGTTCTGATATGTGCGGCATCGACTTCATCGATCGGCGCCGAGACATACAAGCAACTGAGATCCAGCAAATCGATCGGAGGCAACGTGAGAATGCCGGGCGGCGACGGCGTGACGAATTCGCCCACTTCGGCGTTGACTTCAGCGACGACACCGTCGAACGGCGCGTGTATTATCGTGCGCTCGACGGCAGCCTTGGCGACATTCAAATTCGCAATACCGACCTCGACGTTAATGCGGGCAGACCGACAGTTGGCTTGTTGCGCCTTGGCCTGAGTCACGGCTTTGTCGACCATGTCGACCGAAACGAATTGTTTGCTGCGTTGCAACTTAACCAGCCGATCGGCCTCTCGTCCGGTGCCGGCAGCGAGTTCGCAAATTTGTTCGGCATTGGCTCGATTGACTTTGATTTGTGCCGATTGAAGCTCGACTTGCGCCTTCAAATCGTCGTTCCATATTTCGAGCAATAATTGATTTCGTTTAACGCCATCGCCTTCCGCGACATGCAATGCTGCCACCTGGCCGCCGGTAGCCGGAGCCAAATAGGATCTACGGCAAGCCTTTACGGTGCCGACGCGGGTATTCGATACAGTCGCCTTGACCTCGCCTTCAGTCAAGACATAGACCTCGACTTCGACCGGCTTGGGTCGTTTCGCGTAATAATAAGCGCCGACGATGACGCCTATCACCGCAAGGCTAATCAGTGCAGACCGACTCATGTTGTCAGGCGCTGTTCCAGATTCGTCCGCAACACGTTTAAAAAGTCTTCGGTAGTCAAATAATGCGAGTCTTTCAGGTCGTCTCCGTGAATACACAGCGCCAGGTCTTTGGTCATTTGCCCGGCTTCGACGGTTTCGACGCAAACCTTCTCAAGCGTATCGCAAAAATCGATCAAGGCCTGATTGCCGTCCAACTTGCCTCGAAATGCAAGGCCCCGCGTCCAGGCGAAAATCGATGCGATTGGATTGGTTGAGGTCTTTTTGCCTTGTTGGTGCATACGGTAATGCCGCGTGACGGTGCCGTGAGCAGCTTCGGCCTCCATGGTTTGACCGTCCGGAGTCACTAGGGTCGAAGTCATTAGTCCCAACGAACCGAAACCTTGCGCGACCGTATCGGATTGCACGTCGCCATCGTAATTCTTGCAGGCCCAGACGAATGCGCCATTCCATTTCAATGCCGATGCGACCATGTCGTCGATCAGCTTATGTTCATAAGTTATGCCTATCTCGGCGAAACGATCCTTGTATTCGGCCTGATAGACCGCTTCGAAAATATCCTTGAAGCGCCCGTCGTATTTTTTCAGAATCGTGTTCTTGGTCGACAGGTACAACGGCCAGCCGCGATCCAATGCAACATTGAAGCAACTGCGTGCGAATCCCGCAATCGATTCGTCGGTGTTGTACATTGCCAAGGCCACACCGTCCCCTTCGAAATGATAGACTTCGAAATCCTGAACTTCGCCGCCGTCATCCGGCGTAAAGCTTATGCGCAGTGTACCCTTGCCTTTCGTTATAAAATCAGTCGCGCGGTATTGATCGCCGAAGGCATGACGTCCGATGCAGATCGGTTGCGTCCAATTCGGCACCAACCGGGGAACATTTCGGCAAATGATCGGTTCTCGAAATACGGTCCCGTCGAGAATATTTCGTATCGTGCCGTTCGGCGATTTATACATTTTCTTCAGATTGAATTCTTCGACACGTCCTTCGTCCGGTGTAATCGTCGCGCATTTGATGCCGACGCCGTGTTTTTTGATCGCATGTGCAGCATCGATCGTAATTTGATCTCCGGTCGCATCGCGTTGTTGAATACTCAAATCGTAATAGTCGATCGTCAGGTCCAGATAGGGCAGAATTAATTCCTGCTTGATGAAATGCCAAATTATTCGGGTCATTTCGTCGCCGTCCAGTTCGACAACCGGCGTTTTAACGGGGATTTTGGTCATGCCGCGCTCCTTTAGATATTGGGTTTAGGTAGGAAAGTATAGCTTTAAATGCTTACGAATATCTCGATTGCCCTCCCTATTCTTCAGGCTTTTCTTGTTCTTCTGCAGGGGTTTCGCCTTCTTCATCCGCAGGCTCCGTTTCTTCGACTTCCGGCGCTTCCTGAGCGTCTGCTTGCTCGAGGATTTTGATGATGCGCTCATTACCGACTTTTTTCGCTCGGCCCAATACCGTTATATTTTGATTGTCTTTGGCATTGACATCGGCGCCTGCCGTTATCAACAAGTTAACGATATTTTCATGACTGAAAATCAATGCATCCATCAACGCTGTCGTTCCGGTATTATCGGCCATATTCACATCGGCACCGTAAGCCAAAAGAGTTTGCACAATCCGCGCATTACCGCCGAAACTCGCCCCCATCAATGCCGTACGCCCGCCGGGAGCTGCGCTATTAACATCGAGACCTTGAGCCAGAAGCGCTTCGACTCGGGCTTGATTACCGCCGACCGCGGCGGAAAACAAATCAGTAGCGCTTGCCGCATAGGCATTCAAAGGCAACAAAAACAATAGAATTGGAAACGCTCTGTTGATTCTCATTTTGAATAGTTGCTTGCGTTTAAAACCGAGTTAAGTTGAAATACTAATCAATTTAGCATTCATAATTTATACCATCGTCGATGAGCACAAAAAATAAAATCATTATCGAGGCTATCCCTCATTTCATCGAAACGCAATCATACCCGGAAGAAGGACGTTACGTCTTCGCCTATACGATTACGATCACCAATGCCGGCATGATTCCGGCGAAATTATTGACTCGGCATTGGTTGATTACCGATGCCAACGGCAAAGTACAAGAGGTTACGGGCGAAGGCGTCATCGGCGAACAACCCTATCTCAAACCCGGCGAATCATTTCGTTATACCAGCGGCGCAATGATCGAAACGCCGGTAGGCGTGATGCAAGGCAAATATTCGATGTGCTCCGATGACGGCGAGGATTTTGAAGCTTATATCCCTAAGTTCACGCTGTCGATTCCTAGAACCTTACATTAACCATGTCCATTTATGCGATTGGTGATATTCAAGGTTGCTACGACGATTTGCTCAGGCTATTGGATGCGCTTCGATTCAATGAAAACACCGATCAAATCTGGTTTGCGGGCGACTTGGTCAACCGCGGGCCTAAATCGTTGGAAACCCTACGTTTCGTAAGATCGCTTGGTTCCTCGGCCGTGACCGTACTGGGCAATCATGATTTACACTTGCTCGCCACGGCTTGTTCGATTAGATCCGAGCGCAAAAAAGACTCGCTGAGCGAAATCCTCGAGGCGTCGGACCGAGACGAACTGCTCGATTGGCTCAGACATCGGCCGCTGTTTCATTACAATGACGACTTTTGTCTCGTGCATGCCGGCCTGCCCCCGCAATGGGACTTCGACACGACCCGCGAAATGGCCGCTCTGGCGGAAAATGCACTACAAGATTCCAATTATGCCAATTTTCTCAAAGACATGTACGGCAACAAGCCGAATGTATGGTCGCCTCAATTAAAAGGCGTCGACCGGCTACGTTTTATTATCAATTGTTTTACGCGCATGCGCTATTGCGATGATAATGGTAAGCTCGATTTTATTCATAACGGACCGCCAGGAACTCAGCCCAAGAGTTTAAAACCCTGGTTTGAAATACCCAACCGTAAAAACGCCGATTTGCGCATCGTATTCGGACATTGGTCCTCGCTCGGTTACTATCGGGGCAACAATTGTTATTGCATCGATACTGGCTGTCTCTGGGGCGGTGCTTTAACCGCGTTACATCTAGGAGAGAATGTGTTCCGGGTCAGTATCGATTGCGAAGGCGTTATGAAACCTAGGCAGAAAAAGAACTAATTTATTGGTATTTCAATATTTGGGTATTCGAAATCAGGTGTTGACAAGCAAAGTACCATCGCTGGTATTGCTTCCTCATTCGCGTGTCTTTTGACGCCATAGAGTGGAATATCGGAATAGATCTTGATCCTGAGTTTGTTTACAGCAAGCGCCAGCTTTCAACCGCACAACAAGGCGCTACAGCCTGCGCTTGGCCGTGACTGTGAATTCGCCACTCTTGATAGCTGACGTTGTGTTTTTTACCAGGTCAAAGGCGCTAATTGGATAACCTTTCCAGATCAGTTTGACCGTTCAGCTATCGATAAGATCAGGAAGAAAGTTTAGCTCCGGTGATTTTAGGATTTCGTGATAAATAACCTCCTGGAACTATGAGCTTTGTTGAGGGTTCGGTAACTCGCTTGACAGGACGCCGTGAAACCATCCGTGTAGGCTTGACGGCGGCGACTGATTGCCATGGATGGCATGAATGCAGATTTTTGCATTACGCCATGGATGGCGTGTATTAGGGCACCAACAGTAGGCGCTTTAGGCGATGCAGGGCAGAAAAATGCTCCTGCATTTTCTGCATTCATTACATCCTTGTAACTCAGCAATTGCCGAGGAGCAAAAATCTGCCCTGCCGCCGACACCTGCCAATCGAGCAACCGTACCCTCCATAAAATAGGGAAGTTATTTTCGACCAAATCCTTAGCACTTCCCTTTCCGTTTTAAATTTACAAATTAGCAAATATTTTATGACCAAGCTTCCCAACGTCTCCATGCTATCCCTGCATGAAAAAATCCAACTTTTCGATTTGCTGAAAAATGAACTTCAAGAATATCTAAATGAAAGCGAAACAGCGCTGAGCTTTTATAATTTGAAAGTCACTTATGAAAATGTTCTTTGCCTAGCATTCGACAAGCATGAAGCGCTTGAAATTCTCGAGGAGAACATACAAAGCCTGTGCAAAGATTTCCAGGTTAATGAAGTAACTCTGATCGATTTAGTTAATTCCAGGTACAACGTGATAGCCGACGATAAAAGGGTCGCCGAGGAAATTAAGGACGATTTAAAAGCCCTGTGGGAATTAGATGCGGACGACCTGCGGGACAAGGAAAAGTTACTTACCTACTTTGACTTGATAAAGTCCGACCATGTAAAAAAACTGTTGCAACAGCATATAGACCAGTTTTGAAGTCGGCGAAAAAATTTCGTACAGCTAACCAATCCGAATACCCCATTTTTTAGGTTATGTTCGCGTTAATAGTTGAAATTAATACGGCACTCATCTCGAAACTTGAAGGCTGTAGGGTACGCTACGCGTACCATAGCAGCACCACCTGAGTTTAACGTGCCCTCAGGTTGTTGCCTTGTGCCCCGACATTAGGTGCGCGCAGCGTACCCTACAATTCACTTTGAATTTTTAAGTACTTCCGGTAGTGGTAGGTATTTTCAACTATTACCGCATACATAGCTTTTTTTAGCCGACGCGGATTCAACTAACAAGTGCAATTCATTTTGTGTATAAAGGGATTAAGAGACGATCATACCAAAGCCCGCGCCTTCTGAAAAAACGCGAAGGCCGTTTTCCGCATGAATCTTCGAGAGTAGCGGTTATTGGTAAACGGCATTTTCGGAACCCGGTATATACCCGTCGCAGATCAAAATTCGGCGCCTGGGTATCCGCTAAAGGACGCCGTAAATACGTCCATGTAGATCCATGCTGGCAAAGCCTTTGTGAGCGCCATGGATGGCGTGAATGTCGATTTTTCAGGGGCGAAAATCGACCGGACACCCGGGCGCCTCTTCTGGCACTGTCGAAATTTGAAGTGCGAAAGGAATAACAGCTATTTATGCCAGCGGGCCTTCATATAATCCATTGCTTCTTGTACATTCAACTCTCGGGTACCGCCGCCGGTTCTCAAATAAAGCTTCGGGTTGTTACCTTGTTGAATGAAGACAGGGCGTGTTGACGGCAGCACGATCAGGCGGCAAATATCCAAACCGTCGAGATCATGAAAAACGACCCGGACGAATTGACAGATATCGGCGCCCATATTTGTCGCGATCATGGTCATGATCAGTTGTTCATATCCGTCGCGTCCGGGTTTTTTCAACGTTTGATAATCCTTGTCTAAACCCAGAATTTCACCCTCGTCGGATAAACCGATCAATAATGTGCCGCCTTGTCCGTTCATAAAGCCGGCCAAGGTCTTGATCACGACGCCTTCGAGCGCGCGATTAACTCGATTTTCAACGATATCCCAGCGCAGTGACGACTTAAATTCCAAATACGGATTTTCTCCCTGCTTAATCAGCGCCTCTAAATCTTTGTCCAGCTCATGCGTTAGCTGTTGGATTTGCAGCCAGCGCCGATGCATGACATTGTAAAGCAACGCGGTAATGCAGCCTAAACTAGCGCCGACGAATGCATAAAACGTTGTTTTCATCGGTGTCTTGCCTCCCAGCGAATCCATCATTTCACCGGTCACATATCGAATCACGCTCGCTGCATCGGGTCGGTAGCGTTCGTGTTCGAAGTAATAAACGAATTCGTTGATCGGGTATAAAAAGAAAAAGCCGATCAAGGCACCGAGCAAGGCGGCCATAAAATATAAAACAACCCAATGCCGGGTACGAAATAAAACTAAACTGGTCAGAAACTGCATAGTGGAATTAAATTAGCCTGATATGAATTCGTTAAACTCATCGAGTTAATACTCCATCTCGATTGCCGGTTCCCGACGCAGTCTAGTCTACCGCTTACATCCATATAAGCGTCTTCGAGAAGGGAAAAATGAATACCAAAAAATCATGCCGGATCTTAGTTAAACCCGGCATGAATCGTCTATTCAACCAAGAACTGCCGCATCATACCTAAGTTTTCATGCTCCAGATTATGACAGTGGTATAAGAACAGGCCTTTAAAATCCTGGAAGGGTTTGGCAATTTCTACTTCTTCTCCAGGCATCACCAACACCGTATCTTTCCAGCCGCTGTCGATAAAGCCATCCTTAACGGTTTCATAGCCTTTCGAGCCCATCGGGCCGATTTTTCGGGATAGAACTTGATATTGCTGACCGTGTAAATGAATCGGATGCGCCATCGATAGATTCATTCCGCCCATCATACCCATGCCTTCTCCCTCTTGCATATCACCGCCCATTTGCATGCCGGTATCGCCACCGTGACGCATGCCACGCATACCACTACGATCGCGCATGCCGCGACCCATGCCCATTCCGCCTTCATGATTGGCTTGTTGCGCATCGCCGTCATGTTGCATACCGCTCATCATGTCCATGCCGCCGCCATGCCGCATGCCGCCCATTTTACCCATGCTGCCTCGGCCATGACCGTCTTGCATCGATTCATCGTCTTGTTTATCGGCGCCATGCTCCATCTGCATAGCCGAATCGTCTTTCGGTTTAGCGCCGTGATCCATTTTTGCGTCGCCGTGCTGACCTCCTCCGGGGCCATGATCATGAAAAATTTTGATTTTTTTGATTGACCCTAGTTTAACCTTTTCAAAATCGAACACATGATCCAACGTAAACGATTTACCGTTCAGTTGCGGTCGCATCGGTTTTTCGGAAATCCCGATCGGAATCGGTTTAGCGGCATTGTCGACGCTTGCCTCGGTCAGACGATCGAAGGCGACCAATTTCGCCGGTAGTTTGGGCGAGTCTTCGGCTGCTGCGGTAACATTGAAAGTAGCGACTGCAAATTTAGCGCCCTGCGCTAAGCCGCCCGACATCATTCCGCCGCCCATCATCCCCATACCCATTCCCATGCCGCGGGTTTCATTTGCCGGGTCATCATCCATGCCGCCATGATCGCTTTGCATGCCGCGCATGCGTTCGTACATCGAAGGCATCGCGCCAGTATAAGGCAAACTATACAAAACGAGCTTCGACCCGACTTCGCGTCCGCTAAAGTCGAGCCAAAGATCGACCCTCTCGCCGGGCGCCAGCATAATATAGGGGCGGGTTTCCGGCTTTTCCAGTAAATGGGCATCGGTGCCGATCGCGGTCAACGGCGTACCGTCATCCCAACCCAATTTATAGATTCTGGAATTGGAACCGTTCAAGGCCCTAAACCGGTAGGCGCGTGTCTTGACAGAGAATTCGGCATCCTCTTTGCCGTTGACGATGATTTTATCGCCGAGAAAGCCCATCATTTTGTCATGCATGCCGCGCACATAACGCAATTGGTTTTTAGCATCGAAGCGCCTGTCTTGCAGCACCAGAGGAACATCGTATTCGCCGCTCGGCAATCCCAAGGCTTTTTCGGCCTCGTCGGTGACTTGAATCAAACCTGCCAAACCGAAATACACTTGATCGCCGGTGACTTCATGTGCATGTGAATGATAAAAACTGGTGCCGGCCGGATTCATCACTTCAAATTCATATACATATTGCTCGCCGGGGCCTATCGTATACATCGGATGCCCGTCGCTCGCTTGCGGCACGTGCAATCCGTGCCAGTGGATGATCGACGGTTCGTTTAACCGATTTTTATAATAAACCCTGACTTTTTGGCCTTTGACCAGATTCATAACCGGTCCCAAAAAATTATCGCCGAGGTCTTGCAGAGTATTCTCAGGTCCTTTCAATAGCTTGCCATAATACTTTTGTACTTTAGACTTCTCCCCATTGCTTAAAATCGGCATGAAAGCGTTACGCGAGGTAAATTCAATTTCGACATCGGGATGGAAGTCGGGGGAGGGTTCGCTCTTGATTTGTTTCATCGCCGCGGCGCTGATGCCGGGCAGGGATGCGGCGGCCACGCCGAAAAACGAATATTGTAAAAATTGACGCCGTTGTGGATTGATGATACTTGACATTATTCCTTCCTCATTTGTAATTATAATTTTCGAACGGATGCGCGATAACAACACCTCTTAACCGCGTGGTCTTGCTTCCACCGTTTTGTTCATCTTGGTTATTACGATGTACTAGGAAACTGGGATTAATCTACTTATTTTTTTATTCGTTCCAACTTTACAAAACTGTACCCGAAAGAAACGTCCGGGTCATCGTGAATATCTTCACGATGCGTCTCTAACCAATGATCAGCCTCGATTTCCGGAAAAAAAGTATCGCCTTCGAACGTCCGCCTAACCTCGGTTAGGTATAGGCTATCGGCAATCGGCAGCATGGCCTCGTAAAATGTCGCACCGCCGATCACGAAAATTTCGTTATGATTGCGGCAACTTGCCATCGCGCTTTCGATATCGTTATACACCTCGCAGCCCGATGGCCGGTAATCGGTGTTACGCGTAATAACGATATTAGTCCGTCCCGGCAACGGCCTGCCGATCGACTCGTACGTTTTACGGCCCATCAATATCGGCGATCCCATCGTGATGGACTTGAATTTTTTCAGGTCCGCAGATAAATGCCACGGCAAGCTGTTATCGATACCGATCACACGATTACTAGACATGGCGACGATTAGAGATATTTTCATTTTTTTAAAAAAGGGTCTTTGCTATTCTTGGACGATTTGTTTTGGAATTCATCATACTATGAAAAACGTTTTGCTTGTATTTACCGGCGGCACGATCGGCTCGGAGGCTTCCTGCGGCACGATCGCAACTTCCGCCAACGCGCCTTACCGTTTACTACAGCTATTTGAACGACAGTATCCGGAGCACTCACAAATCGACTTCACGACGATAAGACCGGTTCAAATTTTAAGCGAAAATATTACGCCGGGCTTTTGGGAAACATTGATCAAAGCTATCGAGGCAGAGCAACCGGAACGCTACGACGGCATCATCGTCACGCACGGCACCGATACCTTAGCCTATACCGCCGCTGCGCTAAGCCTTTATTTCCATGCATTAAACAAACCAATGCTGCTGGTGTCGAGCGACCGTCCTCTTGATCACCCCGAGGCCAACGGCTTGAAAAATTTTATTGCCGCAGTCGAATTTATTAGGCAACGCCGCGAAACGGGCGTTTTCGTCCCTTATCAAAACCGGGGCGAATGCACGCAGATCCATTTGGGCAGCCGCCTGGCTTCTTCGCTGCAACTCAGCGGCGATTTTATCAGTGTGCAAAACAAATGTTATTGCCATTTCGAAAACGGCGTTTTTTCCGAACCGCTCATCACGCTTAAAAACAAAGCCGCCGCGGCTTTCGATTTAAAACCGGATTTCGCGAAACGCATCGCATTAATCAGGCCTTATCCAGGTTTAAATTACACGCTGTTTAATTTGGATGGCATCGATGCGGTATTGCACGATCTCTATCATTCCGGCACCGCCTGCGCCTCGATGCAGAGGGGTGCTGATTGGTCATTGCTGCCGTTTATCGAACGTTGCCGGAAACAGGGCATTCCGGTTTATCTAGCGCCGTCGATACACTCCGATAGCGCCTACGAAAGTACGCGCGAATTACTCGAACAAGGCGCTGAAATGCTCTGGAATCTGTCGCTCGAATGCGCCTATGTGAAACTGCTGCTGGCATACGGTAATTTTAGCGAAGGCGGAATTACGAGTTTTATCGAACGGAATATTGCCGGAGAGCACGTTGCCTGTGCAAAAAGCAATTCCATATGACCTTATTTATCAAATTAAAATTCAATGTCGTAAAACCTTAAACCTAAAAAGATATTTTGAACCCGAAGAAGGTAATTATTGACATCCCCCTATCGTTCTCAAGCTCCAGCGTGAGAATGTCGGGGTTGGATAATCACCCAAAAAACTGTGCCGTAATCATTTTTTGGATTGCAAAGATTCCCATATAGATTCAAACATTATTTTTAGGCTGCTCTAAAGCAAGTAAAAATCCGTATTTTTATTTCCACATTTGTATGCTTAAAATGTTAGTCTTAGCCGACCGATTAACCCTAACAACAATAATACAATAATGGAAAACGGCACTTCCTTCGAATCTACGGCGCCATATATAGTTGGCATCGGCGCTTCGGCCGGCGGCCTTGAGGCGATCGAGTCATTCTTCAAGAAAATGCCGATCAATTCCGGACTCGCATTTGTCGTCGTCCAGCATCTTTCGCCCGATTATAAAAGCCTGATGGCTGAATTACTGTCCAAGCATACAGAAATGCCCGTACATCGGATCGAGGATGGCATGGCAGTCAATCAGAACCACATTTACCTGATACCCCCGCGTCAAAACCTAACCATTTTTCACGGCAAGCTGTTGCTCAAGGAACAAGTTCGAACAGAAGGACTCAATCTACCGGTCGATATCTTCTTGCGGTCTCTAGCCGAAGACGCGGGCAGCCAAGCGATTGCGATTATTTTGTCCGGAACAGGCAGCGACGGCACTCGCGGCATTCGTGCAATCAAGGAACACGGAGGCATGGTGATGGTGCAAGACGAAGAATCCGCCAAATTCACCGGCATGCCGAACAACGCAACCGGAACCGGACTGGCCGATTTTATTCTGGCGCCGGACGAAATGCCGACGCAATTATCATCCTTCATCAAACATCCTTATTCCGGCAGCTTGGAAACGGACATCATTCCACAAGGCGGAACCAGCATTACCCGCATCTTCGCGCTGCTTCGCGAAAAATGCAAAATCGATTTTACCTATTACAAACCCAGTACCGTAATGCGCCGTATCGAGAGGCGGGTCAGCATCAATCAACTTGCCGACTTGACCGACTATGTCCGGTTCATGGAAACGAACCAGCAAGAAATCAATACTCTTTATCAAGAGCTTTTGATCGGCGTGACCTGTTTTTTCCGAGACGAATTCGTTTTTCAAGAGTTCAATGAAAAATGGCTGCCTGAATCGATCGGGCGACTGCAAGGTGAAGACTTGCGTTTGTGGGTAACCGCTTGCTCGACTGGCGAAGAGGCTTATTCTCTAGCAATGTTACTCGCCGAATATCGAGAGCAATCCAATCATTATTTCCGCATCAAAATATTCGCGACCGATATCGATCACAGCGCTATCGAAAAAGCGAGCGCCGGTTTGTATCCTGAAAGCATTGCCGCCGATGTGCCGCCGGAACTGTTGAGCAAATACTTTTCACGCAAGGAAGACAATTTTCAAGTCACGCAAAAAATTAGGGAAATGGTGGTTTTCGCTCAACATAACCTGATCAAGGACCCACCATTCACCAATATCCATATGATCAGTTGTAGAAACGTACTGATTTATCTGCAACCGGTTCTACAAAAAAAAATCCTGGAGTTATTCAATTTTTCGCTGACCAAGGACGGTTTGCTACTACTCGGCACCAGCGAAACGATCGGCGATATGGTCGATTATTTCGACTTTGTCAGTCCCAAAACCAAACTATACCGTTCCAAAGGTAAATACAAAGCATCCGGACTGACACCTTTAGAACCTCGCCCAATTTCAGGCTCTATCTTTCAGCCTTCTTTCACAACGACTTTCAACCGTCCATCCATCAATCGTTTTTCCGAAGACCGGACGCTGGAGCGTTTCGTCAACGGCATTGCAGGGGATATTTTGCCGTTCACGATGTTGGTCAACGAAAACATGGAAATCTCGCATACCTTCGGTGAAGCCAGAGACTATTTATCCTATCCTAGCGGTAAGATCAGCAGCGAAATCACTAAAATCGTCATAAAGGATCTGGCAATACCCATTGCAACCGGTATCAATAAAGCGTTAAAAGGCACTAATGAAATCGTGTTATCCAATATACGCATTCACGGCCATGATCAATTAAGAACGGTTACGCTGACCGTCAAAAACTTGCCCGGCAAGAAAAGCCAGGAAAAATTGCTCGCGGTCATGATCAGTGAAACAACCGAGCCCAATAAACCAAACTCGACCGAACCACTCACCTACGACGCCGACATGGATGCCCGGCAACGCATCAACGATTTAGAGCAGGAATTACAATTCACGAGAGAAAACTTGCAAACGACGGTAGAGGAACTGGAAACATCGAACGAAGAGCTGCAAGCAACCAATGAAGAATTACTAGCCAGCAACGAAGAACTGCAAAGTACCAACGAGGAACTGCAATCGGTCAATGAAGAGTTGTACACCGTCAACGCCGAGTATCAAGGCAAGATCACCGAATTAACGCTGCTCAATAACGATTTGGATAATTTGTTCAATAGCACCAATATCGCGACGCTTTTTCTCGACGAAAATCTCGAAGTCAGACGCTTTACCCACCGACTCGAATCGATATTCCATATCCGAGACAACGATCTCGGCCGACCTTTTTTTCATTTGTCGCATTCGGTTCTCGACTTCAACCTCGATGCAATCGTCAACGAGGTGTCCGAAAATCAAACACCGTTCGAACAAGAATTGCAAACCGCCAACGGCGATTGGTATCTATTGCGCGTATTGCCCTATGCCATATCCGACAATGCCTATGCCGGCATCATTCTGACCTTCATCGATATCGACCGGCTAAAACGCACCGAAACCGAGCTTAAGATACGCGAAAAAATGGAACGCGAACGCTTGGCCAATTTCGCGCTTTATTCCGACGACGCGATCACGCTGCAAGGCTTGGAAGGTAACATCGTCACCTGGAACCGCGGCGCCGAAAAACTGTACGGGTGGACTGAACGGGAAGCCCTGGGAATGAAGTTTCAATCGCTGATGCCGTCTGCCGACATCTCGATCGCAGCTAAGCTGCAACAAAAAAATCATCTAGGCGAAGCCGTGTCACAATTCGAAGCTCGGCGTATTACCAAAAGCGGCAAATTGATCGATGTTTCCGTCACGGCTTCGCTGCTCTATTCCGAAAGCCAAGGCAACGAATTGATCGCCTTGACCGAACGTGATATCAGCGCACATCTGACGGCGGTTAAAAACGATTGCGTCAGTTGCCTTCAACGCCTTGCTTCGCTCGTGATGGATACCGAAGAAGCATTGCTTCTACTGGACCCTCAAGGAAAAATAACCGCCTGGAACAATGGCGCCGAGAATTTATACGGTTGGCAAAAACAAGAAGCCATAGGCCGTAATATCGCAGACCTAACCCCCGAATCCGGCAGAACACAAGTACTGCACTTTATCGCCGGATTGACTCTGGGTTGCTCGGCCCCGCAGACCTTATTGACCCGAAGAGTCACCAAAGATCATCAAGAATTAGCCGTCAAAATAAGCGCATCGGTTCTCGGAGATCACGCCGGAGAGGCGCTTTTGATTGCATTCAGTGAACAACGACACTAAACCGGTACGCACGATGAAGAACAATTCAGGGGATATCGACGATCTAAGGCACGAAGCGGAATCCTTAATCAATTTAGAGTCGGTCAATATCGATGCGGTTTCGCCGCATGATCTACAGACGCTATTTCACGAACTGAATGTGCATCAAATCGAACTGCGCATGCAAAACGAACAGCTTGTAGAAGCGCAGCAACAACTCATTGCGTCGAGAAACGACTTCATTACACTTTTTGACCTAGCACCGGTAGGTTATTTAAGACTGGATGAAAAAGGACGCATTTTACAGTCGAATCGGACCGTGCAAGAAATGCTCGGCAAAAACCATAGCGAATTACGCGATAAATTTCTAGCGGCTTTTATTCATACCGACGACCTAAGTATTTTTAACGCACGTTACAGCGCGTTTTATAAAAAACCGGACGGAAAGCACATCGAGTTGAGATTGCTCGATAGACACAAGAAACCCATTTACATAGAACTCAGCGGACGCCTGATAAAAAATCAAGCAGCCGCGAGTGTCGATTTCAACCAAGATTGTTTACTAGTCAATATCATTGCTATCGGCGAACGCAAAAAAATGGAAGCGCAATTAGAACTTGCCGCGAAAGTGTTCGAGCATAGCCAGGAAGGCATCATGATTACCGCACCCGATACGACCATTCTTAAGATTAATCTCGCTTTTACCGCGGTAACGGGCTATAAACCGGCCGAAGTCATCGGCCGAACGCCCAAAACCCTCTCCTCGGGACGACAAGGCCCGGCGTTTTACCGCGATATGTGGCAAAAAATCAACAAGGAAGGCTGCTGGCAAGGCGAAATCTGGAACCGTAGAAAAAATGGGGATTTATACGCCGAATGGCTCAGCATTTGTCGTATCAACGATAAATTCGGTCGCGTCAGTCATTATATCGGTATCTTCTCCGACATCACGCTGCGCAAACTCAATGAAAAACAAATCGAACAATTAGCTTATTTCGATACGTTGACCGAACTGCCGAATCGCGCTTTATTGAACGACCGGCTCAAGCAAGGCATCGTTCAAGCGGTACGCCATAAATTATGGCTTTCGGTGTTTTTTCTCGACCTGGATCGTTTCAAAATACTCAACGATACCCTCGGTCATTTTGCCGGCGACTTATTACTGCAAAATGTGGCCAAACGCCTCAGGGGCTGCGTGCGAGAAAGCGACACGGTCGCACGTTTCGGCGGCGACGAATTCGTTATTTTATTGACCGATTTCGTCGACGAACAGAGTGCGGCACAGCACAGCGCCGAAATTGCCAAAAAAATACTCGACGTGTTATCGCAACCTTTCGATTTATCCGGCAACCAGTTTATTACATCAACGAGTATTGGTGTTACGCTGTTTCCGAAGGATGGCTCCTCGGTCGGTGAATTGATCAAGAATGCCGATGCTGCGATGTATTACGCAAAAGCTTCTGGACGAAATAATTACCAACTCTTCTCCGATAGCATGCGCTCCGAAGCCCTCACTCGCAGTACACTGGAAAATGATCTGCATCATGCCCTGCCTAACCAAGAATTGGTCGTATACTATCAACCTTTGATCGACTTACAAACAACACCGAATCAAATTATCGGTTTCGAAGCGTTATTACGCTGGAATCATCCGATAAAAGGACCGATTTCACCCGATGACTTCATTCCGATTGCCGAAGAAACCGGTATGATCGTTGCCATCGGCGAATGGGTTTTAAAGACCGCTTGTAAGCAATTCAAGATTTGGCGCGATCAAGATCAGCCGCAATTAACAAAAATTTGCGTCAATCTATCGGCCCGGCAATTTTTGCAAAATGATTTGGTCCATTCGATTAGGCAATGCCTGGAGAACTCGGAGCTTGACCCCGAGTTTTTGGAGATCGAAATCACTGAAACCGTCATGATGCAACATATGTCCGCCGTAATACGTATTTTGCAACAATTGATGCAAATAGGCGTAACCGTATCGTTGGACGATTTCGGAACCGGTTACTCTTCGCTGACATATCTAAAAAAATTTCCGATCAATTCGATCAAGATCGACCGGTCCTTTGTCCGGGACATTTTGAACGACCCCGACGATAAAGTAATCGTCCATTCCATCATTTCGATTGCCCGTCACATGCGTTTGAATATTATTGCCGAAGGCATTGAAAATGCCGAACAAGCCGATTACTTAATGCAAGCAGGTTGCCGTCTCGGACAAGGCTTTTTGTATTCCAAAGCGCTTCCCGCCGAACAATTAGACGCCTTGTTTCCGCCAACTGATTAACCCTACCCTCTAAAATCAATTGTCTTGTGACAATAAGATTTCAGAACTACAATGCAAGCTAGCTCTTCTCTCTCTTTGTAGGAGGATCGTAATGCGCAATTCACTCGTATTAACGCTCGGCATTGCCGTTTTGTTCGGTTGCGAACAATCAGTCGAGACACCGAAAACCGACCCGCTCGAGCCTTCTGCATCGCCCCCTCCGCAGACTCAAGCAGCACCGCCGAGCCGCTATTCCGAAGAAGACAAACTAATCGGTTTACCGCCGGTTCCCATTCCGGAAAACAATCCGCAAACGCCGGCCAAGATTGCGCTTGGCGATAAACTCTTTCACGACAAACGCTTTTCGATCGACGGTACGGTCAGCTGCGCAAATTGCCATGACGACGGCAAGGCCTTCACCGACAATCTACCCGTTTCGGTCGGTCACAGCGGCAAGACCGGCACACGCAATGCCCCGACAGTGCTGAACGCGGCGTTTTATCATTCCCAATTTTGGGACGGACGCGAACCCGATCTCGAAAGTCAAGCGAAACAGCCGTTTATCAACCCGGTCGAACACGGCCTGCCCAATCACGACCCGATTCTCGATATCGTTCGTAGCGACCCGGATTATCAACAGTCTTTTCAAGAAGTCTTTGAAGTTACGGGCGATGCGCTAACGATCGATCATGTCGTACAAGCGATTGCCAGTTTCGAGCGTACGCTAGTCACCGGCAACTCACCGTTCGACCGTTTTTATTTCAAAGGCGAAACCGATGCGATGACCGACGCGCAAATTCGCGGCTTCAACTTATTCATCGGCCAAGGCCGGTGCGTATCTTGTCATGTGATCGAACAGGATAATGCGACCTTCACCGACAGCCGCTTTCATAATATCGGTATCGGCATCGATTCTATCGAATCTGACATTCCGACCTTGACGCAAGCCTTCCTCGAAGCGAAAAATCAAGATAAGGACGTCGATATCATGGTGCTGACCGATCCGAAATCATCGGAACTCGGCCGTTTCGCAGTCACTGACGAATTGAACAAGATCGGCGCATTCAAGACGCCGACGCTACGCAATGTCGAATTAACCGCGCCCTACATGCATGACGGCAGCCTGAAAACCTTGCGCGAAGTCATCGTGCATTACAACAACGGCGGCGTCGCGGAGGCTAGCGCACGTGTCAACGATTTCTTGAGCGGCGGCATACGCCCGCTCAACTTAACCGGCACGCAAATCGACGATCTGGTCGAGTTCATGAAAGCATTGACCAGCCCTAAAAAACCGGCCGAAACCGAATCGGCTCAAGCGGTTAATTGAAGGAGACTTGAACGATGAATACGATCCATAAAAGCCGCCGGAATTTTTTGAAGACAGCGGGAGCAGCGGCCATCGGCAGCACGTTACCGATTAGCCTGATTGAATTAGCCTTTGCCGACACGGCCGAAAATTTTACGTTCGCCTATATTTCCGACGCCCATATTCAACATATCGAAGGCACGCGCTTCGTCCGCAATTGGGATCGGGGACTGATTCGCGCGGTGGCCGAAACCAATCTACTGGTACCGAAGCCCGATTTCGTGTTTTTTGGAGGGGATTTGGCCCAACTCGGCACGAAAGCCGAATTGGATCACGGCGCTGAAATCATGTCGGCATTGCGCTATAAAGTCCATTATGTAATGGGCGAGCACGACTATTATCTCGATCTCGGCGACTATTGGGAGCAACTGTTCGGCGCGCAATATTACAGCTTCAATCATAAGGGCGTGCATTTCGTCGTTTTGAACAGCATCCGGACTTACGACGACTGGACTTTCAACCGCTGGCCGAGCAACGAACAACGTATGCTGGAAATGGCCGGACTCGACAATCCGAACGGATCGCCGTTCATGGTCGGCGAGGAGCAAAGAAACTGGCTCAAATCCGATTTATCCAAAGTCGCCAAAACCACACCGATCGTCGTGTTATCGCATTCACCGCTGCAAAAAATATTCAAAGGCTGGAATTTCTGGACCGAAGACGCCGAACAAATCCAAGCCTTACTCAAACCTTTCGATAAGGTATCGGTGATTTACGGCCATGTTCATCAAATCCAATACAACCAGATCGGCAACATCAGCTTCAATTCGGTCATGGCTACTGCATGGCCATGGCCTTATCCGCAGTCTTATGCCCAGGCCGAGCAATATCTGCCGAAATTGACCGTCCCAATAAACCGCGCCGATCCTTTTTTCGAGCGCGACGCGACCGGCTGGCAGTTTATCAATATGAACAACGGCAATATCGACTTGCATTACACGCTGTATAACAATACCGCGCGTTCGGTGATCTACAACAATAAAACCAAGCAACCGGAAGACAGCGCTTATCAAAGCGAAGACGCACGCATTCCGCCGCAAACGCATTTCTAGGATTCCGACCCGGAGAACCGCATGAACCTCAAACTCATTAAAGCTATCCTATTGCTTCCGTCGGTGCTGGCATTAGCAATACCCACCGCTTCCGCCGATGAATTTACCGATACCGACCTCGAGCGCTGGCAACAGCAATTCATGGGAGTCGTTCAACAAGGCCGCGACCTATGGACCAGCCCGGAACTAGGCACCAACGGCGTCGCTTGCGCACAGTGCCATCCGAATGCCGCGAACACGCATCCCGAAACTTATCCGAAATTTCAAAAACAGCTAGGTAAAGTCGTGCCGATGTGGGAAATGATCAATTGGTGTCTAAAAAATCCGCTCGAAGGCCAACCGCTTGCCGCCGACGACCCGAAAATGACCGCCATTCAGGCTTATGTGACGCACGAACGGCGCGGCGTGAAACTCGAGCCGGGCAAGCATTGAGCTTCTTCATGCTTGGGGTTTACTCAATTTCGTAAACAACCGATGATTTATTCGGCCGAAGCAAAGAGCGATCATCGCGCCCTTCACGATAAAAATCATAATCATGCTGCCCGAATAGCGCGTTTTCTCGCGGGCGTTATTCAACCCGCTCCTAACATTTCGATTTGCCTTACCATGACGGGAATGTTTAGGATTTTGCAATAAATAACTTCCGGGAGTTATTTGTCATGAAGTCCTTATGTTTTTTCGGCCAAAAAATTTGTGGATAATTTTTGATGAAAGCGACTACCGGCATGACGGATATAAAAGATATCTCGGGCCATATCAAGTTTGAGCAAATCGATGCGGATACCTGGTCAATTCGCTTGGCCGGCAGTTGGACTCAAGGCGCTAATATAAAACCTGTCGAACAAGTGTTGGCGCAACTTGCCGCCACCACGCCCTTTGCGCGATTAACGCTGCAAGCCGGCGATCTTGACCGTTGGGACAGCCGCTTGCCGACGTATCTGCTCGCAATGCTGGACTATTGCCAAGCCAAGAACATTCAAGCCGACTTATCGGGCCTGCCGGAAGGCATTCAAGGCCTACTTAATCTGGCTCGCGCCGTTCCGGAACGTGCCGGCGATCGCCGTTCGGCGCAACAAACGCCGGCCTTGGCTAAAATTGGCATGATGGTATTAAGCGGACTCGCCGACATCAAAAGGCTCATTATATTTATCGGTGAAACGGTACAGGCCGGCGTTTCGCTGATGCGAGGCAAGGCTCGATTTCGCACCGTCGATTTATTTTTGTGTATACAAGAGACGGGCCCCGGAGCCTTGGCGATCGTTACGCTGATCAGTTTATTAGTCGGCCTGATTCTGGCTTTCGTCGGAGCGGTGCAACTGGCGATGTTCGGTGCGCAAATTTTCATTGCCGACCTAGTTGGTTTGGGAACGGTACGCGAAATGGGCGCTTTGATGACAGCGGTCATTATGTCCGGCCGCACGGGAGCAGCCTATGCCGCGCAGCTGGGCACGATGAATGTCAACAGCGAAATAGACGCGCTCAAGACCATGGGTATATCGCCGATGGAATTTCTGGTGTTGCCAAGAATGTTGGCGTTAATCTTAATGCTGCCGTTGTTGTGTATTTATGCCGACTTTATGGGTATTCTCGGCGGAGCCATCGTTACCACCAACGCCTTCGATGTATCCTTGACCCAATATTTTAATCAACTCAGCAAGGCCGTCGATCTCACCGACTTCAGCATAGGTTTATTCAAAAGCTTGGTGTTTGCGGTACTGATCGCCACTGCAGGCTGCATGCGAGGCATGCAATGCGGACGCAGCGCCTCGGCGGTCGGCGATGCCGCGACGGCCGCCGTCGTCAACAGCATCGTCTATATCGTCGTAGCCGACTCTATCATCACATTAATCTGTAATCGGCTGGGCATTTGAACACATTTCGAAAATCATCATGAACACGCCTCATATCACGGTAAAGGATTTGACGATGGCTTACGGCGACTTCGTGATTCAACGCGATTTGAATTTTACGATTAACCGCGGCGATGTTTTCGTTATCATGGGCGGTAGCGGTTGCGGCAAAAGCACACTGCTAAAACACTTAATCGGCCTTCAGCGACCGGCACGGGGCGATATCATTTACGATCGGCAAAATTTTTGGCGCGCAAGCGATGCGGAACGCATTCGAATCTTGCGGCGCATAGGCGTTCTGTATCAAAGCGGCGCCTTATTCAGCTCGCTAACCTTGGCCGAAAATATTGCCTTGCCGCTCGGCGAATTTACCGATTTCAGCCGCACGGAAATCGCCGATATCGTTTCTTACAAACTTGCATTGGTAGGCCTGGCTGGTTTCGAAGACTATTATCCTTCCGAAATCAGCGGCGGCATGCAAAAACGGGCGGGGCTGGCCAGGGCGATGGCGCTCGACCCGGAAATACTGTTTTTCGATGAGCCGTCTGCCGGACTCGACCCTGTCAGTGCAAGGCTTTTGGACGATCTGATCATCAATTTGAGCGATGCCTTAGGCACGACGATTGTCGTTGTTACCCACGAACTGGCCAGTATCTTTGCCATTGGCACGAACGCGGTGTTTCTCGACCCTGAAACCAAAACCATGCTGGCTACCGGATCACCCAAACACTTGCTGGCCGAATCCAAAGATTCCAAAATCATTCAATTCTTGACTCGAGGCGAGGGCAATGTCGAGACAACGCGTTAATAGGGGGCTAGCAGTCTTATGAGTAAACCGATAAACCCATTGGCGATAGGCAGTTTTACGATCGGCGCGGTCGCACTGGTCATCGTGGCCTTGTTTATATTTGGCGGCGGCCAGTTTTTTAAATCGGATAAAGTTTACTTTGTGGTGTTCTTCGACTCTTCTCTCAACGGTCTGAATGTTGGAGCCCCGGTAAAAATGCAGGGCGTGCAAATCGGCGAAGTCACCGATATCGCATTACAATTCGATAAAACCTCAATTAAGGTTTATAAGCCCGTCGTGGTAGCGATCGATCGCCAAAAGATGATGGGCACGAGTGGTAAGACTTTCAATATAGCCATGACGAAAGAAGAGCGATTAGCTCTTCGGGACAGATTGGTTGATGCTGGATTTCGTGCTCGCTTGGAAACACAAAGCTTATTGACCGGTCTTCTCTATGTCGATGTAGATAAGCACCCCAATAAGCCTCCCGTATTTGCTAAGCTGGACTATAAAGGGATTCCTGAGTTTCCGGGCATCCTAACAACCAGCGACGAAATCCTGCATTCGGCGGAAGAATTTGTCAATCAATTACGCGAATTGCCGCTGGAACAAATCGTCACCGACTTTGCCGACAGTTTAAGAGAAATGAAAGACCTGCTAGCATCCGATGAACTCAAGCAATCTCAGGTTGCTCTCGCTCATGCCATGGAGGGGATGGAAAAGGCGGTTGGCACGCTCAACCGCAACCTTGAACCGATGCTCAAGACTACGCATACAGCTATTAACAACACGAATTTATTGGTCCAAGATTCCAGATCGATGGTTCAGGATATCAAACCTATTTTGGCTTCCGCTAACAACGCCTTGACTGCAGCGACCGCCGCCTTGAATAAGGCACAGTACTCGGTAACCATGGTCGGCGATACCTTTGGCCCAGAATCGGTTTTAATCGAAACGCTGGAATCGGTCAACGATGCATCGAGGTCGATCAAAGAACTGACCGATTATTTGGAAAGGCATCCGGAATCGTTGATTTCCGGTAAACATAACTAGAGAATATTGAATTATGAATGCAGTCCGGCCTTTTTGTTTACCAGTCTTAACCTGTTTGTTCTTATCCTTAACAGGGTGCGTGGGCGGGACAACTCCACCTTCGCAATTCTATCTTCTCGAACCGCTCAACGAAAACGAAAGCAGTGTTATCGAAACGAAAACCAAGCCTGTTATCGCACTTGGTCGGGTGCGTATTCCTCGCTATGTCGATAGGCCGCAAATTGTCGTCGGAACTGGAGGAAATACCTATCATTTGAACGAATTCAACCGTTGGGCCGAATCGCTCGATGCCAATATTAGCCGCGTACTGATGCAAAATCTTTCAATGCTCGTCCCGGCTGAGGTCGTAGAAGCTAGATCTTCAAGCTTAGCCAGGCAGGCTAAGCTCCGCGTCTCGTTGACTATTTTGGAGTTTCATGTCGATCAGAAGGGACAAGCCGGTTTAACGGCGCAATGGTTTATCCGTCGCGGTCAGGATGTCATACAAAACCGTCAAGTCTCTTACCGTTTGCCGGGATCAACCGATGATTATTCGACCATCGTGGCAGCGCTCAATGAATGCCTGAATCGAATGAGCCGTGACTTATCGGCATCGCTTCAACAAGTGCTTCAAGAAATGAGAAGCTAGCCAAATACAATCGATGTGTTTCCAAGACCTCTGCGTTGGCGACTTAATATTCCGGAGTCATGAGCATTATCCTAATGCTCATGAAGGCCAGGTATCCGCTCCAGCAAATGAAAGGATGCTGTCACTCGCCCGTCAGGACGCCGTAGGTTTGACGTCGACTCGAACCCCAAGGATGGCGTGCCGCCGACATTCTCGCCAAGCATGCTCCACACCCTTTTTTACCCTCAAACTTGGAATTGCTGCCTCTTTAAGCATCGCCGAAATTTGAAGTGTGAAAGGTATATAATATCTTACAAATTTTCACTTGGGAACGAGCATGAAATAACTTCGACAACTTCTGGGAGGGGGTTCGGTGGCTCGATTGACAGGTCAGGGAAAGCCGCCGTCAAGCCTACATGGAAGTATTCACGGCGTCCTCTGTCAAGCGAGTCACCGAATCGCCGCAAAGCCTACTACTTGTAGCAGTTATTTTGTGCATATTCCTTAGTATTTTTTCGGCCCTACCGTCACCTCTTTGCGCCCATGAATACAGTCCTAACCGGCATTCTGGTTTATATATCGGCACAGCTTTTGATCGGCGTTTTCGTTTCAAAAAAAATCAAAACGGAAGACGATTATTTATTGGCCGGACGCAGTCTCGGCGTAGGCCTTGCAACGTTGAGCGTGTTCGCAACTTGGTTCGGTGCCGAAACCTGTATCGGCGCGGCTGGTGCTGTTTATGAGGAAGGTCTGTCCGGCGCAACGCTCGATCCTTTCGGTTATTCGCTCTGTCTGGTTTTGATGGGCTTGGTATTTTCGATTCCATTGTGGCGCCGGCAATTGACCACATTGGCTGATTTGTTCCGGCAACGCTATTCGCCTCTGGTTGAAAAACTTGCGGTATTGATGATGGTGCCCGGTACAATCATGTGGGCCGCCGCTCAAATTCGGGCATTCGGACAGGTGTTATCGGCTACGTCCGGCTTCGAAGTCGAGATGACGATCGCCTGCGCGGCGCTGGTTGTAATAGTCTATACGATGTACGGCGGTTTGATGGCCGATGTCATCACCGATGCGGTGCAAGGTGTCGCTCTGATCATAGGCCTTTCGATTTTATTGGCGATTGTGTTGACCGCCGGAGGAGGCTGGCAGCCTTCGGTTGCTTCGATAGAACCGGAGCGATTGGTTTTATTCAAAACCGCCGAGAACGAAAATTGGCAGGATATTCTGGAACACTGGATGATTCCAATCGGCGGATCGGTAATCGCACAAGAACTGGTATCTCGGGTACTGGCTTGCCGTTCGCCGCAAATCGCGCGTCAAGCTTGTTTGGCCGGCGGTCTATTATATCTTTCGATCGGCCTGATTCCGGTCTTGATCGGCTTACTCGGTTATCGCTTGTTACCGGGCCTAGCACAACCCGAACAAATCTTGCCGCAATTGGCACAGCATTATTTACCAACGTTTTTATATATCATTTTTGCCGGTGCGCTGATTTCGGCGATCTTGTCCACCGTCGACAGCGCACTTATGGCTGCCTCGGCGCTTCTGTCGCATAATCTAATCGTGCCGTTGCTGGGCACGATCGACGAAAGTCGAAAAGTTCGTATTGCGCGGCTGACCGTTCTGTTCGGCGGCATGGTCGCTTACTTACTTGCCTTGCAAACCGACCGCATTCACAGCCTAGTTGAGCAAGCTTCAGCATTCGGCAGCGCTGGGATCGTGACCGTAGTCGTATTCGGCTTATTCACGCGCTTCGGCGGTGCTTACAGCGCTGCCGGGGCACTTTTAGCCGGAACCGTCATTTGGACTGCCGGACACTACGCATTCGATATGAAAACACCCTATCTAATCGCACTCTGCGGCGCAATTGCGGTTTATTCGGCGATTGCGATTTTAGAACCGAAACTCCATAAAATTATCCATTTATGATTTCGATATCGTCTCGATTCGGAAATCATAGGCCAAACCCAAATTGATAAACGCGACTCAACATTCATGAATCAAGTAAGACCCGACAAAAAAAATGACGTACTCTGCGTCTGCAGCGGCACAACCGACCGGCAAATTCGCCGGCTCATTGATGAGGGCATTACGGACCCTGAAAAACTGTCGAGAATTACCGGCACTTGCACGGGTTGCGGTTCTTGTGAACCAACGCTTATGGCTTTGTTAAACGCCGCTAGTTTGAAAGAACCGCTCGTATGAGATCCTCTTTTCAGAAGCATTGGCTGGACCGAGTTTGTAGCCGAGTCCTAAACATTTCGAGCGCGGCCAAAGCAAACCGAAAACTTAAGGTATAGCAAAATTTTGGGGACGGGTTAAATAAGGCTATGTTCGCGTTAATAGTTGATACTTTTAAACTTAAAGCCAACATGAAACCCCAGGATACAACTCTGAATAACTTTCCTTTTTCAATATCGCGCCAATGGTTGAAAGGAGGGTACGATTGCTCGATTGACAGGTGTCGGCGGCAGGGCAGATTTTTGCTCCTGCAAAATCTGCATTCATGCCATCCTTGGCAATCAGTCGCCGCCGTCAAGCCTTGGACATATTTACCCAGCACCTAAATTATCTATGTAATCAATCATGGCCAATAGACTATGGAATTTAGGTGCTGGGTTTACGGCGTCCTGCCAAGCGAGTAATCGTACCCTATTCCACGCTCAGTGTATTGGAAAGCAATCATTGACCATTTACTAAATGGTTTATTTAGTAGGAAAGAGAACCGTTTCAACTGCTAACGCGAACATAGCCTTAAATAACCCATCCTGCCAAGCCAACTAATTTTTTTAGGTTTATCCGCCTAAGGCATCAAAGCCGAACGAAGCAGATTCGATGTTGCTTGCCCACTGGTGCTGCTGACATAGTCGACAACCACGGGAATAAACTGATTAACCATTCCCGGCGATAAATTCAGTTGCCTAAACGACGAATAAAGCGACTGCATGGTACCGATAGTTCCACCGGCCCCTCCTAGCATTGCAGCGCCACCGACCTGCGGTGCAGCAGCGAGCATTTCCGACATACCCGGAATGGATTGCGACAAGCCGGCGAATGCTTGTTGCGTCATATTCGTTTTGGCGGCTTGAAATATTGCGCCGGCCCCGCCCATTGCTTGCTGCTGGGTAACGCCCAATTGACCGACTAGCGCTTCGGTTAAAGCGGTTTGTGTCGCGGGCACGCTACCAGCAATCGCTATTCCGGCCTCGATCGTTTGCCTTCCCGTTTGTGCGGTCTGACCAATCGTCGCCAGACCGCTGTCGACTTTACCAATGACACTCTGCCCGCTCTCCGGAGATCCGGCGCAACCGGCGGTCAGAAGTGAAATCAATAAGGGCGAGATATATTTGCAATGTTTTTTTATCATAGTGTCCTCTCAACGGTAGAGTCGTGTCTTTCGGTATAGCCTGCCGATGTCTCAACTAATGTTCGGCGTTATTCATAACGGCCGGATTACAATTCTTACGAAAAGCGATGCTTATGCAAGATTTCTCTAGTTATGCCGTTCATGTTAAACGTACAAAAACCGAAAACCAAATTTAATTCCTAATTCGATGACATTTTATTTCGGTTGATATAACGCCAATTAGGAATCCCTATTTAAAAAAGCGCCTCGATAACATCAGTGCCTTTTCAACGGAAGGTGCTAAAATCACCGCTCCTTACTACTTATCAAGGTTTTTTATGACGCAAATCAAGATTGAACATCAACCGAGCGAAGCCCGTTTAGAAGAATTAGGCGTTTCAGACTGGGACATTTGGGAGAAAGAAGTTTCCAAGTTTTCGATCGACTTCGATGAAACCGAAACAGCCTATATTCTCGAAGGTGAAATCATTGTAACGCCCGAAGACGGTGAACCGTTACGAATCCTACCCGGCGACTTGGTCGTTTTCCCCGAAGGTTTAAACAGCGACTGGGAAATCGTTAAGCCATTGCGCAAACATTACAGCTACGATTAAACGTGCTTGCTATTTAGCAAGCCTCAAAATTAATGATCAATTGGCTCATTTTTTCCGGTTTAGGCGCAGCGAATTAACGATGACCGACACCGAACTGAGAGCCATCGCTGCCGAGGCGATGGCCGGATTGAGCTTACCGGCCACTGCAAACGGTATTGCAATCGCGTTATAACTGAATGCCCAAGTCAGATTCTGCTTGATAATACTTAGTGTATTCTCGCTCAATTCGATGGCATCGGCGATTTTGCCGATATCGCCGTCCAACAGGACCAAGTCGGCCGCTTCGATGGCGATATCGGTTCCTTTATCGATCACTAGGCTGACATTAGCTGCCGCTAACGCCGGCGCGTCGTTAATGCCGTCGCCGATCATTGCGACTTTGTGCCCGCTTTCGCGTAATTGACGAATCAACGCTAATTTTTTGGCGGGATCCGCCTCGGAATACACGGTAACTATTCCTACCTGCTCGGAAATATGTCGGGCCGCCAGTTCGGTATCGCCGGTCACCATCCAGGTATCGATCCCGGCTTGATGCAAATGTTCGACAACTTGTCGGGCGTTCGGCCGTATCGTATCGGTAGCGGCAAACAACGCCGCCGCGCGCCGATCGATTGCAAGATAAACCAAGGTCTTGCCTTGCTGAGCCAGCTTTTTTGAGGTCGCTTTAAGCGGTGTTAGATCGATCTGGTGTTGTTTCATCCAGAGATCGCTGCCAAGCAATAATTGGCGGTCACCGATTTGAGCGCGAATACCCCGATCCGGCGCATTATGAAATTGCGAGGATTCTTCTATTTCCATGCCCCGCTCTTTGGCGTAGCGTACAATCGCTTGACCTAAAAAATGTTCCGAATTGAACTCCGCTGACGCGGCAAGCTGCAACAGACGCTCGTCGTCGAAATCCGATACATTGAACAAGTCGGTTATTTCGGCAATACCTTCAGTGATCGTCCCGGTTTTGTCGAATAAAACGGTATCGATGGACGCCGCCGTTTCTAGGACTTCGCCGTTCCTGATATAAATGCCGCGCCTGGCCGCCTGACCGGTTCCCACCATCGTTGCCGCCGGTGTTGCCAAACCGAGCGCGCATGGACATGAAATTAACAATACGGCAATCGCATTGGACAAAGCATGCGCTACCCGCTCACCAGCCAACAGCCAGCCTCCGAAGGTCGCACCCGACAATACAATCACCGACGGCACGAACACTGATGCGACGCTATCGACGGTTTTTTGGATTTTCAATTTCGATGCCTGAGCCTGGTCGACCATATGGATCAAACCCGACAAGAAGGTATCCTTGCCGGTTGCGGTGGCGCGCATTTGCAGTACGCCGCTACCGTTGATGCTGCCATCGTAGAGTTTATGACCGGGCTCCTTGATCGATGGCATCGCCGAGCCGGTTACCATTGCTTCGTTGACGCTGGATAACCCTTTGATCACTTCACCGTCTGCCGGAATGCGCTCGCCCGGCCTGATCAGAAGGATATCGCCGATCTCGATTTGTTCGGCCATGATTTTTAATTCTTGGCCGTCTTTGAGCAATGTCGCTTGATGAGGCTGTAGATTCACCAATTTGCGTATATCCTGAACCGCCCGGTTTTTGGCTAGTTCTTCCAGATAGCGGCCTACCGTCACAAAATCGATAATCGCAGTCGCCGCATCGAAATAGACATGCCGGGAGGGACGAAATAATGCCGGAATGCTGTAGATATAAGCCGCGCCGACCCCTAGCGCAACTAAACTATCCATCTCGGCAGCGCCGCGCTTGGCTTGATTAAACGCTTTTTTGAAAATGTCTCGGCCGCCGCCGATAATGGCGGCACCGGCTAAAACGGCTTGTATTAATAATAGTGTGCGCGATTTTGAGCCGATCGCGCTCAGCAACCAAACCGGCACGCTCAATTTGCTTAGCGCCAGTATTTGCCGTTTGGCTTTATGTAAATGCTTGCGCTCAAGATCGAATAATAATTTTCGTTCGGCCAAGGAATCGATCGAAAAGCCCTGATAGCCATTATCTGCGATAATTTTGAATAACTTATCTTTCGGCAAGTAAGTTTTGATACGCGCGGTTTCGGAAATGTAATTGACACTGGCGTGAAGCACATCAGGTTGCCGCTGCAAGACCATTTCCAAATATAATGCGCAGGATGCGCAGCTCATATCACCGACACCGATAACAAAGTCTTGGGCAGGTTTGTCGGAATAATTTTTATCGCGCTTAAGGCTTTTGAGCGCTTCGCGCGGTTGTAGGCCGATATTGGCGATTACGGCATCAAGCAGATGCAATAGATTTACGAACGGCAATTTTTCCGGATCGAATAATATTGTTAACGACCCAATCTGCGGCGTGATATCGACCGACTCAACGCCTTCGCGTTTCAACAATAGAATTTGCAAGATATAAGCACGCTCTCGATCTTTTCGCAAACTCGGAACGATGATGCGGAGCCGTTTGTTTAAGCGGTGTGCAATCGAAAAATGCTTGGTCGGTTGAATCGTATCCATATTGCCCATTTTTATGTTTCCGTCGGCCATTTAACTATCCGCTTCAGCATAACCGCTTATCAATAAATTACAAGCCCCTTCTTTAAGCATGGTTTTAAAGCCGAAATCGACGCCCTTTCACCTTTCATCTTTCATCTTTCATCTTTCATCTTTCTCCGTTCACTGCTCACCATTATAAGTCTCATAAGTTTGCATACCACCCGATAAATTTCTAACCCGAAATCCGTTTTGCTGCAAAATCCGGGTGGCATTGTAAGCTCTTTGCCCAACGCCGCAAACGACCCAAATTTCCCGCTCACGGGATAATTCATTTAACCGATCGCGTAAATTATCCAACGGAATGTTTATCGCATTCGGAATATGTTTCTGCAGAAATTCCGCTTCGGTTCGCACATCGACAAGCTGAGCCTGTGTAAAAGGATCGTCCAATATAAACGCGAGTAATTGCGCCGCTTCGTCCTGATCTTCCGTAACTTGTACATGCGTTTCGAGTAACTCTTCCCATTTTGCAAGCGGATGCATCCCGCGCAATTGATTAGCCGCGATCATGCCGGCTAAATTCACCGGATCTTTGGTCGCTCCGAATTGCGGGGCATAACATAATTCGGCTTCCTCTAAATCATAAACGCTACCGCCCATTTGTATGAATGCCGAAATGACATCGATACGCCGCGCTACACCGGACTCTCCGAGCGCTTGAGCGCCGAGAATTTTGCCGTTGCTAGTATCGTACAACAATTTCATGTGAATCGGCTTCGCTCCCGGGTAATATCCGACATGATTACCCGGATGCAGATAAACCTTTTCATAATTTTCATAATTGATCTTCTGTAAGGTCTTTTCATTGACGCCCGTACTAGCGATTGTCAAATCGAAAAGCCCGCACACCGATGTCCCTTGAACGCCTCGGTAGGTCGACGGAATATCTTGCTGATCTTCATTGCTTAATATTGCCGCGGCCGCCAATCGACCTTGTCGGTTCGCAGGACCGGCCAAGGGTAATAGTTGCCATTCTCCGGTTATGACATTCCGTACTTCGACTACATCACCGACCGCCCAAATTTGAGAGTCGCTGGTTTGCATGGTTTCATCGACTCGGATTCCGCCTAAATCTCCGATGGCCAAACCGGCTTGACGGGCTAATTGAGTTCTGGGTTTTACGCCAACGGAGACCATGACCGCATCGCTGACTATCGATTCGCCGTCTTGCCGGTGCACGGTTAGCGTTTGATCTTGATTCAGCTCAAATCGGTTAACTTGGCAGTTAAGCTGCAAATCAATATCGTTTTTTTGCAAATACTGCGCGACAAACCTAGCCATTTCCTTATCTAACGCCGTCATGACTTGATCGGTCGATTGCAACACGGTTACCTTTAAGCCCCGTTTTTTTAAATTCTCGGCTAACTCTAAGCCTAAAAATCCGGCACCTAAAACCACTGCGCTTTTCATATTCGCCAAATTGCCGCGTATTTTGCGGCTATCCGGAATCGTTCTTAACACGTATATACCGGGTAAATCGATGCCGTCGATATCCGGCCATACGGCCTCTGACCCGGTCGAAAGCACCAAGGCATCGTACGACTCTATCCGCTTCCTGCCGGTTTTTAAATCGCACACTTCGATGCTTTTATTCGTTCTATCGATCGCCAGAACTTCGCTATCGGTACAAACACGAATATTGAATCTTTGTTCGAACAACTCCGGTGTCGCGACGAGCAATTTTTGTTCGTCGACAATCACGTCGCCAATAAAATAAGGTAATCCGCAATTGGCAAAGCTGACATAGGAGCCCATTTCGAAAATGACGATTTCACAATGTTCACATAATCGGCGAAGCCTTGCAGCGCAGCTTGCACCCCCTGCGACGCCGCCGATAATTAATATTCTTTTTTTCATTCCCAATTACTCCCTTTTGATCGAAAAACCGTCTAAGAATAAAAGGTATGGGATGTGTCTATCGAGGACCGCCGTGAACCCATCCATGGAGGCTTGACGGCAGCAATCCCTGCTGCCGACATCCTCGTTAACCACACCCCATACCTTCATAAAGTTAACCATTTTTTGAGTATAAAGGGAGTAAGGTTCCTGCATGACTGCTTACGCCCATGTTAAGCCGACAACAATCCGAGTTTTTAGATTTTTTATGACTCGAAATACGACCTATTTCAGGCAAATAAAAAGCCGATAATGTCATTATCGGCTTTTTGGAATACGCGGTTATTACAACGTATTGTTTGCGTTTAAGTCTTGGAAGGCTTGCTGCAAACGATTGACCATTCCGGCTTGGCCGGCACGTTGCCACACTCGAGGATCATAATATTTTTTATTCGGCTTGTCTTCGCCGTCAGGGTTACCGATTTGGCCTTGTAAATAACCTTCGTTTTTCTTATAAAATTCCATTACGCCAGCCCAGGTGGCCCATTGAGTATCGGTGTCGATATTCATTTTAACGACGCCGTAGCTGATCGACTCTTTGATTTCCTCTGGAGAGGAACCCGATCCGCCATGGAAAACGAAAGTCAGGCTGTTTTCCGGCAAGCTAAATTTGTCTGAAACATATTTTTGCGAGTCTCGCAAAATTGTCGGAGTCAATTTAACATTGCCCGGTTTGTACACGCCGTGCACGTTACCGAATGATGCGGCAATCGTAAAACGGTGACTGATTTTATTTAAATGCTCATAAGCATAAGCGACGTCTTCCGGCTGAGTATATAGCAGTGAGTGATCCATATCCGTATTGTCAACGCCATCTTCTTCGCCACCGGTTACACCCAATTCTATTTCCAGAGTCATATCCATTTTGGACATGCGCTCCAAATATTTACCGCATATTTCAATGTTCTCTTCCAGACTTTCCTCGGAAAGATCTAACATATGCGAGCTGAATAAAGGCTTGCCTGTTTTTTCGAAATGCTTTTCGCCTGCATCCAATAAGCCATCGATCCATGGTAAAAGCTTTTTCGCGGCATGGTCGGTATGCAGAATGACCGGTACACCATAATGTTCCGCCATCAGATGAACATGCTGTGCACCGGAAATAGCGCCTAAAATCGAAGGCATTTGACCTTCTAAGTTAACGCCTTTACCGGCGAAAAAAGCCGCACCGCCGTTGGAAAACTGAATGATAACGGGAGATTTCGCTTTAGCTGCGCCTTCAAGTACCGCGTTAATCGTATCGGTACTGATAACATTGACTGCGGGAAGCGCGAATTTCTGTTCCTTACAAAACGCAAAGACTTTTTGTACATCTTCACCGGTCACGACACCCGGTTTAACTATATCTAAAATTTTTTGTGCCATTTTGGGTTCCTATATTAAAAAACAAACCCGTTTTCGCGACAACTGCACAAAAACGGGAAAATGTATTTACGGATAAAATTATATCATTTCATGCGGTTCATCCCCTGTACCGCAGTGTCGAAACGTATCTTATCCTTCTAAGGATGCCAAACGCTCAGCCAACAGTTTTTCCAAGGTTTCGAGCGCTTTAGTGAATCCATCGATACCTTCGGATAATTTATCCGTCGCCATTCTGTTATCTGCATGCATACTTTCGAAAGTTGCTTTATCGATAGTGATTTTTTCAATCGCTTGTTCAGCAGCTTTTGCAGGGTCGAGTTTGCGAGGCAAATCACCTTCGGTTGATTGCAGTTCACCCAGCAGCGAAGGCGAGATGGTTAATAAATCGCAGCCCGCCAATTCGGTGATTTCCCCAATATTACGGAAACTCGCGCCCATAACTTCAGTTTTATAACCAAATTTTTTGTAGTAGTTGTAAACGGTCGTAACCGAAACAACACCCGGATCTTCTGCTGGTGGATAAGAGTCGCGTCCAGTATCTTTTTTATACCAGTCCAGAATACGTCCGACGAATGGAGAAATCAGCGTAATGCCCGCTTCAGCGCAAGCGATCGCTTGATGCAATCCAAATAATAAAGTCAGGTTACAATGAATGCCTTCTTTTTCGAGAACTTCCGCTGCTTTAATGCCTTCCCAAGTCGACGCGATTTTAATCAGGATGCGCTCTTTTGAAATGCCTTTGGCTTCGTATTGCGCAATGATTTCACGACCTTTGGCAATCGTTGCTTCGGTATCGTAAGACAGTCTGGCATCGACTTCTGTCGATACGCGGCCAGGGATGATATCGAGAATTTTCAACCCGAATGACACGGCCAATCGGTCGAACGCCAAAGTCACGACTTCGGCAGCGGATGCGCCTGCTCCCAATGTGGCTCTTGCGCCTTTCAGCGTATCGTCGACAATGTCCTGATATTGAGGCATTTGCGATGCGGCCGTAATCAACGAAGGGTTGGTTGTCGCATCCCTTGGTTTGTAAGTTTCAATTGCTTGAAGGTCGCCGGTATCCGCGACAACGACGGTCATTTCCCGAAGTTGTTCAAGTAAATTTTTTGCCATTTTGTGCACCTTTATTTGCTGTTGTATTAATTTTTATGCTTCCAGGCTATCTTACCGTGTCGGTTCGTTTATAGGTAACTCATACCGGGAAGTGAAATGCCAATTAATGCGATATACCCATCGTAGGATCAAAATCGGCTCCGTGACCCGTTCAAAGGCCTAGCGCTCAAATTATCCAAAACGATTAACCAAGGCCAATAGCCTATGGAATTTAGGTAGCGGGTGAATGCGTCCCTGAAGGCCTTATGCCAAGCACCCCGCCGCCGCCTTAAGCATCATCGAAAATTGCAATGCTAAAGGTATATGCGAACCGCTATAATTGAGTTGTTTGGATTCGGTTCCTAACTCGTCAAACGATCGAGCAAGACTTTGATGTTTTATGTAATCATTCGATGGTATCTCATAATCACTCACATACCCATATTGGTTCTTCGTGATTCGAAATAGCAACCGATCGATCATACCGGCCTGCGTCAACATAAAGTTATCTAGCAAGCCGGTAATCTCTCTAGAGGTATTAAATGCCGGGTAATTATTTCATCCGTGTCGATGAAACAGTTGTCTCAAACATTCTGTATTTATCCGGCAGGCAAACATCGATTGTTTACTCTTTATCATCCGTTAGCGCTCTTCGATTTCAGCCCTTAGTACGAAGATATTTTGACACGCCGGTTTCCGATTCCAGTTCTTTCTTTTCCAAATATTTATCGACGCCAGTAGCCCCAACTTTTTCTTGAACCGAAGCCGCTTGTTTTTCCAAATATTTAGCGACGCCAGTTACAGCAGAACCTTCAAGTTTGCTCAGGTATCTTGCAACACCGGTTGTTCCACTGTTATCTTGATAATAAGCTGAAGAGCTAGCACTTGACTTGGCAACGCCCGAGCTTCTTCTAAATACAACAAAACCGATAGCCGCCAATACTGCGACTAAAATCACTAACGTATTATCGGATTTCGCTTCTTGAGTTGTCGATTCGGCGCTCGCGACTTCAGCACTTGAGCTCGCCGCAGAAGAGGAGCTTGATTTTGCAATTGGAGCTGCTACTTTTGGCGTTGTATGCTTATACTCACTATCTTGATAAACCACTTTCGGTTCGAAATTGGTTGCCGGATAACGTGGGTCAGACTCTGTCGTTTTGGCAGTGGCTTCTGCCTTAGCAGGCTGTTTCGCTGTATTGGCGATATAGTCGGCATCCTGATATTGGACCTGTGGTTTAAAATCAGATGCCGGATATTTATCTTCAGCACCTGCTATCGGGCTGGATAATAGCAAGGATGCCAATGCACCCATGGTAATAGTATTCACTTTCACGTTGTTCCCCTTTCTGCTGTAGGAAGCGGAAAAGCCATTCGATACTAACGCATTTCCGAATGACTTTTCGCTCTGTGTATGTTAATTGTTAAAGTTAATAATTAAAGCAGAGCTTCGACGTGTTTGACGACATTGTCAACGGTGAAGCCGAACTCTTTGAACAGCGCGCCGGCCGGTGCCGATTCGCCGAAACGATCCATTCCGATGACGCAACCTTGTGTGCCCGCGTATTTCCACCAGCTGTCG
>JAHJSQ010000149.1 GCA_018830325.1 Gammaproteobacteria bacterium | reverse complement strand
GCAGGCACAAAGAATCGTGATGCCGGTCTTGAACATCGGCCTGCCCGACGCCTTCATCGAACAAGGCACGCGCGAGGAATTACTGAGTTTTTGCGGATTGGATACACAAGGCATATTGCAGAGCATCGAGCAATTTTGCGCTTGATTTTGTAAGCAGTACGAGCATTTCCCATGCTTGGGCTGGGCGCAGGGCGGGTTATTTAACCCGTCCCGAATGTTTCAGCACCACCCCAAACTCGACTGAAACGTTCGGGATAGCTTTTTCCTAAAAAATATACGCGATAAGTACCCTATATTTTAACTATGAACAAATTAAAAGAAAAAATCCGAGATATCCCGGATTTTCCGAAGCCCGGCATTATCTTCAAAGATATTACACCGCTGGTCAAAGATCCGGTTGCATTAAGACTTGCAGTCCATCATCTACTGCATCCGTTCTTGGAAAGAGACATTACAGCAGTAGCCGGCATGGAAGCACGAGGCTTTATATTCGGCGCATTGGTCGCATGGGAACTAGGATTGCCGTTTGTACCGCTCAGAAAACCGGGAAAATTACCCTATGACGTGCAAAGCGTTTCTTACGACTTGGAATACGGATCGGCGACACTGGAAGCACATAGCGATGCGTTTGAAACCGGTGATCATGTTTTGTTGATAGACGACTTGCTGGCAACAGGCGGAACCGCTAAGGCCAGTTGCGAACTGGTCGAGAAACTGGGCGCAACCGTTGAAGCATGCGCATTTGTCGTTGAATTGGATTTTCTAAAAGGCCGTGAAAAGCTTGACGCATACGAAGTTCATTCGCTGCTTCACTTTTAGCGCGAACCCTAAATTCGACTATGCCTCCAAGGCAATCCAAAGCGTTCGGGGCGGGTTGAAACGCCTAAAATTCTTGGTTCGGTATCGATTTCGCTTTGACTGTTTCCGAAGTATCCTCCACCGCTATAGGCTTCATATTGTCGAGTGATCCTTCAGATTCCAGCTCAGCATCATTCACTTCGTCAAACAACGCCTCATCAAAATCTAGCAGCGCTTTATCTAAGTCGTCATTGATTTCAATATTTCCATCGTTGATCAGATTATTGCGCCACTGAAGATAAGATTCTCGGGTGAATACATAAGGATCCAATGCCGCTTCATCAATGAATTTCAGCGCACCGTCAGCATTAGCTCTAGCATTGACAACTTCCAACACTTGCAATGCTTGCACCGGCATTCCAACATAGGTCGCCGGGTTCGCTGCAGTATCCAATACCGACCCGGGAATGCCCCGGGTGGTCGAGGGTCCTAAAAAAGGCAGCATTAAATAAGAACCCTGCGGAACCCCCCAGACCGCGAAGGTCTGATCAAAGTCTTCTTCATGATGCTCCAATCCCATGTCGGTCGCGATATCGAGTAAACCGCCCAGACCCATTGTGGAATTCACCAAAAAACGCCCGGAATCTTCGACGCTTTGCTGAAACTTACCCTGCAAAACATCGTTGATAACGGTATTGATGGTTTTTAGATTGCCGAAAAAATTATTGACTCCAGCCTGCATAACATTCGGCGTCACGGCTTTATAAGCATTGGCGACGGGTTCGGCGACATATTCGTCAACCGTCATATTAAAAGCATATACCTTACGGTTTATGTCTTCGTAAGGGTCTACTTCCGACAACGATAAATCTTGACTCGCCGTCGTCGAGCAGCCGCTTAACCCGTAAGCTTGAGCACAAAGAAAAACGACAACCATTCGCTGAAGTTTGCCACCCAAAATACCCATAAAAACCTACTGCTTTGAATAAAGATCGATTTTTTCGCTGATTTTTTCGATCAGCACGTCATAGCCGTCACGCTTCAAGATACTGCCATACTCCGAACGCCTTAAAGCCAAATCGCTAACACCATTGGCAATGATGTTTATTATTCTCCAGCTATTACCTTTTTTCTTCAACATATAATCGAATTTAACATCCTTATCATCGGGTATGACCAAATAAGTATGGACGATAATACCGCCCCTTCCGGTCTCTTCCTCCGATTCGAATTTAAAAGATTCGCCGGAGTATTCCTTAAAATTGTGCGCATAAGCCGCAACGCTGAATCGACTAAACACCTCGATAAATTTTTCTTGTTGATCCGACGACATATTCTCCCATTCGCGCCCGACCACGACTCTTGCAATCATATTTAAATCGTGGCTTTCACTTACCGGCTTTTCAAGCTGATCGAAACGACCTTCATAACCAAGCTCCTTACCGCTTTTCATAACATCTATTAACTCGGCTTGAAAATTTTCAACAACCTCCCTGGCACTAAGAATATCCTCGGCATAAACTTCGGTTAAGCCCAACAAAAAAAGCAAAAAAAGACCCGATATTTTATTTATTATTAGACTTTGATACATAAAAACTCCGAAAACATTGATTTCCGGCATGCTTTGCCGGCCGTAAAGAAGATATACTCTTTCGCTCCTTCCCAAATTCTAGCTTCGAGAGGCCAAGCCGGTCGATTGAACTTAGCGTAACTGTAACTGCTGCAAACGAAGGTGTGGTAAATACATCGGCTTCTCTTTTTTACCGCGAAGCTAGAGCTTGGGAAACAGCAGAAATATTACAAAATAACCACGAAGAAAATGAAGAATTAGATTATTGCTATTATGGTCTTTTTCTTCATTACCTTCATGCTCTTCATGATAAATAAATTTTTTACGATGTATTCACCAATACTTTCACAACCTCAGGAGTTTGGGAAACAGAATAAGTAAACCAAAACGTTCGGGACGAATTGAATACCTCGCCCCGAGCCCGGCCTCTCCTTAAGCAACGCCGACATTTGAAGAGCGAAAGGTATAGGTATACCGGCAGCAATATCGCCCATGCCAATATCCATAAAGGCATGGACACCACTCAAACCGTGAGTATTCAGTTCCCCGGCCATTCTCGTTCCCACGCTCTGCGTGGGAACGCCTGAGTACCGCTCCAGCGGAACGAGACGCTAGAGCATCTCGGGCTGCATTCCCACGCTGGAGCGTGGGAACGATAGGGGGATGTGGATAATTACCTCAAACCTGCTTTATGAATCCATCGCCTCGACAGTAATAGGAATGCCGGAGAGACTAGAAGCCGGTTTTTCATTTGCATAAACAGGAACCGGCTCCGGAACCATGTCGCCTTCGGTTTTAGGCCCTCTGATCGCTGTCAATAGACCTTTAATCGGGTTTTTCATCATATCTTCTACAGCCGTTGCCTCGTAGCCGCAATGCGCCATGCAACTCGCGCATTTCGGATTTTTCGAAGTACCGTATTTTTCCCAAGGCGTTTCATCGAGCAATTGCTGGAAGGTTTCCGCATAACCTTCGTCGGATAACAAATAGCAAGGCTTTTGCCACCCGAATACATTGCGGGTCGGATTGCCCCATGGCGTACAATTATAGCTTTGATTACCGGCCAAAAAGTCTAAATAGAGCGACGAATGATTCAATTTCCATTTACGATTCTTACCGATCTTGAAAATGCCCCGGAATAATTCCTTGACATCGCGCCCTTTGATAAAGATATCTTGTTGCGGCGCACGTTCGTAACTGAATCCCGGCGCAATCGTAATGCCTTCGACACCCAACTCCATCGCGTAATCCAAAAATTCGGCTACTTCTTTCGCATTCTCTCCTTGAAACAGCGTGCAATTGATCGTGACTCTAAAGCCTTTATCGAGCGCTAACTTGATCGCTTCAACCGCTCTATCGAAAACACCGTCTTGACAAACCGATGCATCATGTCTTTCTTTATTACCATCTAAATGAATGGAGAAGGTCAGATATGGAGAAGGCTTATAGTCATCGATCTTCTTCTTCAATAACAGCGCATTCGTACAGAGATAAACGAATTTCTTTCTCGCAACGATGCCTTCGACAATTGCCGGCATATCTTTATGAATTAACGGTTCGCCACCGGGGATCGAAACCATTGGCGCACCACATTCGTCGACCGCTTGCAAACATTCCTCGACCGATAAACGTTTATCTAAAATATCATCCGGATAGTCGATCTTTCCGCATCCTGCGCAAGCCAAATTGCATCGAAACAATGGCTCGAGCATTAAAACTAAAGGATACTTTTTAGCCCCTTTCAGTTTTTGCTTAATAAGATAACTACCAACTGCTAACTGCTGACGTAATGGCACACCCACGGGCATATCCTCCATATTGACTGAATACAAGCAAGGCCGATCATAATCGAGCCTCATAAAACCGAAAAACGACCTGTTGCATGCTTGCAACAGGTCAAAAACATCATGCACCCTTCCTTGAAAACGACATCCGGCGAATCAAAACAACACACCTGAAATACAAGTCCTTATAGAATACAATCATTTATAGATTTACAAGTAGAATACTATCTTTTCGGAATCGACTCCAGTTTTAGCATAATTTTATCGCCTTAAGCGCCAAACCGAAGCACATTGCAGACTATTTGCAAAAATACAACACAAACTTTTAAATAGTTGATTTTTATTCTATATAACAGAGCTGGAGCATAGAATTTTACTCATATTGGCTAGAAAACAACATTGCTTTGCAAAATACCAACAAACAGTCTATCATTGCCGTTAAATTAAGTCTGTATCCAAAACTATCAAGACGAAATCTTAGAAAATAATCATGAGCGCATTACAACCAACACTGGACAAACCGGAGTCATTAACCGGCCTATCCGACGATGAATTTCAGGCATTGCTGCTTGAAGGCGTCTCCAGAACGTTTGCGCTGACTATTCCGCAACTTCCGGATAACCTCTACCGTCCGGTAGCCAATGCCTATCTGCTGTGCCGAATTGTGGACACAGTTGAGGACGAAGTCTCTCTAAGCCCCGACCAAAAAAAAATATTCTGCGAACGTTTTATCGAAACCGTCAAAACCGGTCATGGTGCGAATGATTTTGCCGCCGACCTATCCCCTTTATTGTCGGAGCAAACCATTCCGGCCGAACATACGCTGATCGACCTGACGCCACGCGTCATTCAAATCACACATTCGTTCGATCCGCAACAGATTGAGGCGCTGGCAACTTGCGTCGAAACAATGGCACAAG
Organism: Gammaproteobacteria bacterium; assembly: GCA_018830325.1. Taxonomy (GTDB): domain Bacteria; phylum Pseudomonadota; class Gammaproteobacteria; order Methylococcales; family Methylomonadaceae; genus Methylotuvimicrobium. The sequence goes on along the minus strand of JAHJSQ010000149.1, from coordinate 21,015 downwards.
GCATGCCGATCTTTCAGGCGCAAAATCTAAGCAATGGACTGCCGACCATGGCCGACATGGATAACTACTGTTATTACGTAGCCGGCTGCGTCGGCGAAATGCTCGCCAAACTGTTTTGCCATTACTCGCCCGAGATTGCGGCTCATAGAGAGCGACTACTCGAACTCTCGGTATCGTTCGGACAAGGTCTGCAAATGACCAACATCCTCAAGGATATATGGGACGACGCTGGCCGCGGCGTTTGCTGGCTGCCTCAAGATATTTTCGACGAGACCGGTTTTGACTTATCGACGTTAACGCCGGAAACCGATGACGAGAACTTCCGAAAAGGCCTTGAACACCTAATCAGCATCGCACACGGACACCTGCGTAATGCACTCGCTTATACGCAGCTGATTCCGTCGCACGAAACCGGCATTAGAAACTTCTGTTTATGGGCGCTTGGCATGGCGGTCCTGACCTTGCGAAAAATCAAGCAGCACTTGGACTTTAAACAATCGAATCAAGTCAAAATCACCCGAAACAGTGTCAAGGCAACCATTCTAACAACTCGTCTTACCGGGCGCAGCAACCGGCTGCTGTCCTTATTGTTTAATCTGACCAGCCGCGGGCTCGAATCGCCCGATTGGACTTACCACCCACAATCCCTGAAAGCTAAGTCAGCACTATAAAGGAAGCATTATGTTCACCGACGCCACTACAGAGACCAACACGCGCGACTTGCCCAGCTCCGCCACGGCCATCATCGCCAAGCCTAACGATTTAAACAAAGCCATCGGCAAGGCGCAGGATTACCTGCTAAAGCTGCAGCAACCAGACGGCCATTGGATTTTCGAATTGGAAGCCGATTGCACGATTCCGTCCGAATACATCATGATGATGCACTATTTGGGCGAAATCGACGAAGTACTGCAAGCCAAGATTGCCAATTATCTAAGATCGCGCCAATCCGAGGAAGGCAGTTACCCGATGTTCCCCGGCGGCCCAGGTGATATCAGCGGCAGCGTCAAGGTGTATTATGCACTGAAAATGGCCGGCGATTCGATAGACGCGCCGCACATGCAAAAACTCAAAGATTACATTCTTAGTCAAGGCGGCGCGGCCAGAGCCAATGTATTCACGCGCATCGCGCTGGCGATGTTCGAACAACTGCCTTGGCGCGGCGTGCCTTATATTCCGGTTGAAATCATGCTGCTTCCGAAATGGTTTCCGTTCCATTTGGATAAGGTTTCGTATTGGTCCAGAACGGTCATGGTGCCGCTGTTCGTACTGTGCTCAGAAAAAGCGACGGCGAAGAACCCGAATAAAGTCGACATCCTGGAACTTTTCGTCGTTCATCCGGACAAGGAAAAACATTATTTTCCCGAGCGCACCGCTCTGAACAAATTTTTTCTGTTATTGGATCAACTCGGCCGTGTGACTCGCCCATTGATTCCGAAACGCATGCACCAAAAAGCGCTCGATAAAGCCCAAGATTGGTTTATTGAACGCCTCAACGGCGAAGACGGCCTAGGTGGAATTTTCCCGGCCATGGTCAATGCTTACGAAGCGATGCTGCTGCTCGGGATGCCGAAAGATCATGAACTGGTCGTTACGGCTCGAAAAGCGATCGATAAATTGCTGGTCATCAATGAAAACGACGCCTATTGCCAACCGTGTCTGTCACCCGTCTGGGATACCGGCCTAACAGCCATGGCTTTGCAGGAAGTCGACAAAAACGGTAATCGTGACGCATTGATTCGCGCCTATGATTGGCTAAAATCCAAGCAATTGATAGACGAACCGGGCGACTGGCAGGTAACTAAACCTGACTTGGAAGGCGGCGGCTGGGCGTTTCAATATGCCAACCCACACTATCCCGATGTCGACGACACCGGACTAGTTGCGTTCGCCATGGCCGATTCCAATCTGCCCGAGTTGGACGAGTCGATACACCGCGCGACACGCTGGATCGTCGGCATGCAATCGAAAAACGGCGGCTACGGCGCATTCGATGTCGACAACACTTATTATTACTTGAACGAAATTCCGTTCGCCGACCACGGCGCGTTACTCGACCCGCCTACGGTCGACGTCACCGCGCGCTGCGCGATGCTAATGGCACGCGTTGCAAAAGGCCACGAAGAATACCGTCCGGCACTGCAACGCACAATCGATTATATTCGTAGCGAACAAGAAACGGACGGCTCCTGGTTCGGGCGCTGGGGGACTAACTATATCTACGGTACCTGGTCTGTATTATTGGGCCTTGAGCAAACCGATGTCCCTAAAACCGATCCGATGTATGTCAATGCGGCAAAATGGCTGAAAAACGTGCAACGCGAAGATGGCGGTTGGGGCGAAGACAACTTCAGTTATCATGACGAACAAAACTTTCGCGGAAAATATCGCTTCAGCACTGCTTTCCAAACCGCCTGGGCCATTATCGGCTTGATTGCGGCAGGCGAAGCGCATAGCCCGGAAGTCAAAGCCGGCGTCGAGTTTCTAATGAAAACCCAGCTGACCGACGGTAGCTGGAACGACAAATGCTTTACCGCTCCCGGTTTTCCAAGAGTGTTTTATTTGAAATACCACGGCTACGATAAATTCTTCCCGTTGTGGGCCCTGGCCAAATACCGTAACGCGATCAATAACACGTGATCACGGGGATTATTGCCGCCCTACCGGAAGAATTAAGCACCCTGACTTCGGACAAACCGAAGAAAGGGTGCTGTCACGTCATCGCCGAAAATATCCTTATCATTCAATCCGGCGCCGGCCCGAAAAATGCCGAGCAAGCAGCTGAACAACTGCTCGATCAAGGAGCCGAACGCCTCATAAGCTGGGGTTGTGCCGCTGCGCTCGCACCTGGCTTGCGCCCAGGCAACCTAACCCTACCCGAACAACTCATTAGCGATGACTTAGAAAGCATCGACATCCGATCTCCCTGGCTTGCTGAAATACAAGCGCTATTAAACGCGCTTACCCCTGTCGCGCATATCAGCCTAGCTTCCAGCAATACGCTTGTCGCCACAAGCAAGGACAAAAAACAGCTCCATCGAAAAACCGGTGCCGCGGCACTGGACATGGAAAGCGTAGCCATCGCCAAAGTCGCTAAGGCTCACCGAATCGATTTCCTGGCCATTCGATCGATCGCAGACCCCGCCGATATGAGTCTACCTAAAGCCGTCGCGCACGCCTTGGACCCAGACGGCGAAGTCAATATCGCCAAACTGCTTAACTATCTCATCAAACATCCCTTAGAATTACCAAGCCTGATACAATTAGGCCGGCACTTTCATGCATCGCAAAAAACATTGAAACAGGCCGCATCGATTTGGCTGCCATCAATCGTTAACTAAAAAATCCGCGCACCGCCGGCATGACTCAGCATCACGACACCCTTATTCACAGATTATTACTATGGTGGGACCGCCAAGTCTTACGTTTTCCGTGGACTTTGCTGATTCTGACCACGACTTTGTCCGGCTTTAGTCTGCATTACACGATCAACAACCTCGGATTCAATACCGATACGACGCAAATGTTGTCGCCGGATTTACCCTTTCAGATCAATCGCTTTCGTCTAAACGAAGCCTTTCCCGAAGATGCCGCCGCTATCATGCTGGTGGTCGACGGCGAAACTCCGGAACAAATCTCGCAGGCCGCAGCCGAACTCGCGCAGCGTCTAAGCCGAGACAAGGAACACTTCGAGTCGGCAATAATACCTACCGATAATGCATTTTTTAAGCAACACGCTTTATTATTTCTCAGCCTTGACGAATTAGACGACCTGTCGAAAAAACTGACCGATGCTCAACCGTTCATCGGTTATCTCGCGCAACACTACAACCTGGAAGGCTTATTCGAAATCATTCGTCAAGCACTCGAGGAAAAAGATAAGTCGTTACCGATGAATCTTACGCCGCTGCTGACCGCGATAGACGAAACAATCGACCGTCGACTCAATCAGAACCCTCGTTATTTATCCTGGCAAAACCTACTGGCCGACCACAGACTCAATACCGAGTCCAAACGATCGATCGTCATTGCCAAACCTAAACTGATTTTTACCGACATCATGCCCGCCGATTATGCACTTTCGGCCGCGCGATCCGTAAGTCAATCGATCATGCAAGAAAACCCTGCAGTCCGCATTCGAATTACCGGCGAAACCGCTTTACAACACGAAGAACTCGAAACGGTCAGTGAAGGCGCGATTATTTCAGGCATATTATCGCTGCTGCTCGTTTGCGCATCTTTATGGCTGAGCTTTCGCTCCGTCAGACTGCTCTTGACGACATTGATCGTACTGATCATGGGCCTGATTCTGACTGCCGGTTTCGCCACGCTCGCCGTCGGGCACTTGAACATCATCTCGATCGCCTTTGCCGTGTTGTATATCGGACTCGGTGTCGACTATGCCACGCATTTGTGCCTGCGCTACCGAGAATGCCGCGCAGCAGGCATGAACAATGAAGGCGCGATCACCGAAAGCATCAATAGCATTGGGGGCTCGCTATTTTTATGCGCGTTGACCACTGCCATCGGCTTTCTCGGATTCATTCCGACCGACTACTCCGGCGTGTCCGAATTAGGTATTATTTCCAGCGCCGGCATGTTCATCGGTCTGGGACTGTCACTATCGATCGTCCCTGCCTTATTGAAAGTCATGCCGCTGGGTAAAACCGCCCCGTTTAGATCCTCGCAACTATCATCGGTCATAGCCCATTTTCCGTTTCGTCATGCCAAAGCGATCAGAATCGTCAGCATACTGCTTGCCATTGCCTCGGCCGCGGTACTTACACAATTGGAGTTCGATTCCAGCACATTCAACTTACGCGACCCCAGCCGCGAATCGGCCTCGACATTCAAAGAGCTTTTGTCGTCACGCAATGAATCGCCTTATTCCCTAACAGGCCTTGCAAACAGCCTGGCGGAGGCCGACCGACGCGCCGAAGAGTTGCGTGCCTTGCCGACGATTCATGAAGCACTCACCCTATCGAGCTTTGTCGCCAGCGATCAAGAGGACAAACTCTATCGAATCGAAGAGCTGGACATGATTCTCGGCGCCCAACTCAAACAATTCGGCAAACCGTTGCTTGCTAACGATCAGCGCGATGCCGCAATTCGGTTCGCCGTTACGCTACAAAAAGCCATCGATGAAGCAACGACCGCCGTCCCGATTCCGGTACTGGAAACCCTGCTCGCACGAATCAACAGCTATATCGAATTTGCCGACCGACAGCCCGAACCGGATACCGAATACAGCCAATTGGAACAAAACATATTGGGCCTGCTACCTTATACGATGCAGCGCTTGAGCATCAGTTTGACCGCCCAAACTTACGACCTGGAGGACCTACCGCCTTACATAACCGACCATTGGCAGAGTAAATCCGGCCTTTATAAAATCATGATCACGCCGGAGCAAAACCTGAACATTGCCAGTCACCGGCAAGCCTTCGTCAATGACGTACAAAGCATCGATACTAGCGTATCCGGCTTACCGATTATCGACAAAGCCTCAGGCAACGCGATCATACAGTCATTTGTCGAAGCCTTCGCTTGCGCATTCGCGGCGATCGTCGTGCTCATGCTGATCATTACGAGAAACATCCGCGATACGCTATTGATGATTGGATCGCTTCTGCTTGCGACCTTATTGACCGGAGCGACCAATGTCTTGCTCAACAATCCGTTTAATTTCGCCAATATCATCGCCCTGCCGCTGCTGATGGGCATGGGCGTCGACAGCGGCATTCATGTCGTGCACCGACTGCACAGCCACTGGTCGAACGGCGTCGACCTGCTGCAAAGCAGCACCGCACGAGGCGTCTTATTCAGTTCTTTAACAACCTTATGCAGTTTTTCCAGTCTTGCCTTCACGCCTCATCCAGGCACATCCAGCATGGGCTTGTTACTGGCGATCGGCATTTCCTTTACCATCATTTGCACGTTAATCGTGCTGCCTGCGTTCAGCCGGCACAAAATATAAATTTAGAGGTCTTTTTATGTCTTTCAGCATAGCCGAGCTATTAGCGCAACACAGTGAAGATAAATTTGAGTTGCATGAAAAACATTTGAACAATCAAATGGTTCGCGTTTTAAAAACAATCGGATACGACCGCAATTACAAACGCGCGGTCGGCCAATATCTCTACGACGAACAAGGCAACGAATATCTCGACCTGTTGAGCGGCTTCGGCGTATTCGCGATCGGCCGCAACCACCCGACAGTGATCAGCGCCCTGCAAGAAACTCTGACACTCGAATTGCCGAACCTAGTACAACTCGACGTCTCGATATTGAGCGGCTTACTGGCCAAAGAAATCTTGACGACGACGCCGGAAAATCTCGAAAAAATGTTTTTTTGCAACTCGGGCACCGAAGCGGTAGAGGCCGCGATCAAATTCGCGCGCTACACCACCAAGCGCTCGAAAATCGTCTATTGCGAACACGGTTATCACGGCTTAACAATGGGCGCACTCTCGCTGAACGGCGAAAAGATCTTCCGAGAAGGCTTCGGCCCGCTCCTGCCCGACTGCATCGCGATACCGTTCAACGATTTAGCGGCACTCGAACAAGCACTAAGCAACAAAGACGTCGCGGCCTTCATCGTCGAACCAATACAAGGCAAAGGCGTCAACCTACCCGACGACAACTACTTGGTCGAAGTCGAACGCCTCTGTAAAAAATACGGCACGCTATTCGTCGCCGACGAAATCCAAACCGGTATCGGTCGCACCGGTAAATTCTGGGCGATCGATCATTACGGCGCCAAACCCGATATGATCCTGATGTCCAAAGCTCTATCAGGCGGTTTCGTTCCTGTCGGCGCGGTCGCGATGACGCAGCACATCATGGACACCGTCTTCAATCGCATGGACCGCGCAGTCGTGCACGGCTCGACTTTTTCCAAAAACAACATGGCGATGGCGGCAGGACTGGCGGGCCTTGAAGTCATCAAATCGGAAAATCTTGTTGAACAAAGCGCGACAGTCGGCAATGACATCATCGCCAGCCTGAATGCACTGTCGACAAAATACGAATTCTTGAAAGAAGCGCGCGGCAAAGGCTCGATGATCGCAATCGAATTCCACGCCCCGAAAAGCCTGACATTAAAAGCGGCCTGGGCGATGCTGGAAGCAGCCAACAAAGGGCTGTTCTGTCAAATGATCACGATCCCGCTATTCAAGGATCACCGGATTCTAACCCAAGTCGCCGGACACGGCATGAACGTCGTCAAACTGCTGCCGCCGCTCACCTTAACACAAAAAGACCGCGATCATATCGTCAACGCCTTCGACCAAACCATCGCTGCAACCCATCAAGTCCCGGGCACGATCTGGGATTTAGGCAAAAACTTGGCGAGTCATGCGTTGAAGGGCAAAGCTGGGAAATAATTCGTAGTATGTTTGCGGAGTCGGTGAAGGGCTAAAGATATGACCTCATAAGCGCCAACTTAGTGCCTATTCTATGTTGCGTTTATGGCTTTATTCGTCATATCGGTATGGGTTGTCGATAGGATGTGGTGCTACGCATTGCCATCCGTGACCCTGGATTCCGCCAATCCCTGGCGGAATGACGAGTTCCTTCCTTAAGTTGGCGCTTATGAGATATGACCTCTCCCTTTAACAAAGGGGGATTGAGGGGGATTTATCTCCCTTAGCCTATCTTTTCCAAAGAGGTGGACTGAATACTTACCTTTTGATTGCTTAAACGATACCTATGGCAAAGAAATCGACCCCGCCTAATTACAACGACGCAGATGATAAGATGCCGCATGATACGGGCTATAAGTTATTGTTTAGCCATCCGCGACTCGTGCAAGATCTCATCACCGGTTTTGTGCAACCCGAATGGCTGGACAGCATAGACTTTAAAACCCTGGACCCGGTCAAAGCCAGCTTTGCTACCGACGACTTGCGCCAACGCCATGATGATTGTATCTGGCGATTGAAATTCAAAGACACCTGGCTTTATCTTTATTTGTTGTTGGAATTTCAATCCAGCGACGATTATTTTATGGCCAATCGGATCATGACTTATACCGGCCTGCTGTATCAGGATATCATTCGCACGCAAGCCTTAAAGAAAGGCGATAAACTGCCGCCTGTTTTACCAATCGTCATTTACAATGGCACGTCCAACTGGAGCGGGCCCATCGAAATATCGGCATTAATCGACCCGGTGCATCCGGCTCTTCGAGCCTACACGCCGAAGCTGAGCTATTTTTTACTGCAAGAAAATGCCACGCCGAAAGACTATAGCCAAGCACACCCGGATAATTTAGTGGGGCATTTAATCGCCTTGGAGTGGTGTTCCACGCCCGACGAGCTTAGGAAACATATCCAGCTTTTGCAGCATAAGCTCAAAGCAGCGCGGTACCAACCGATTCGACGCTCCTTTGCTATTTGGCTAAGCCGATTATTGCGCGTAAAATTCAAAGAAAAATCCATACCTGAATATCAAGAACTGACCGAGGTAAATGCCATGTTAGCCGAACGCTTGACCGATTGGACATTACAATGGAAAAAAGAAGGGGAGAAAATTGGCGAGAAAAGAGGTGAGAAAAAAGGCGAGAAAATTGGCGAGAAAATTGGCGAGAAAAAAGAGGCTGTTCGCTTGTTGAGTAAACAGATCCGCTTGAAGTACGGCGAATTCCCTAGCTGGGCGGAACATAAAATCGAGCAAGCCGACACCGAACAACTCGAAAACTGGGCTGAACGTATCTTAACGGCTGAAAGTTTAAAAGCGCTGTTGGAGTAACGGGGCGTATTCGTATTTATAGAGCCTGACACCGCAGACCAGCCAGGTAGGTCGGGTTTTAGCGTAGCGTAACTCTGCCTCGTTCCCAAGCTCTAGCTCTCATCGTTATACACAAGTATAAATATACTTATTGTGCAAAAAGCAGCAACCGAGTGCTAACATTGTTGTGTCGTCCGGAAAGGCTATTGCTGTTTGAGCGTTAGCGTCTTCGATAGTCGCGACGAAGGCGTCGCTCCCATAGCGGGCGGCGGATGCTCTGTGGGAGCGATCCCCTGATCGCCCCTCACCTAGCGTTAGGTGAGGAAGGCCGAGAGTGTTAAGTGACAATCAATGGAATCGAGGCCTCATCGACTAAGATTGCAAAAGGATAATTTATGACTTATGTATAACGATGAGAGCTGGAGCTTGGGAAACAGCGAACGCTGCTTGTTTTAGGAGTATAAAATGCCTTTAGCCTATCAAGAACATTACACTTTTGATGACTATCAACACTGGGAAGGCCATTGGGAATTAATCGAAGGCATGCCTTATGCGATGACGCCATCGCCCTCAGTTACTCACCAAATAGTTGCTTTTAACGTAGCAACATCAATCAAGAATGCCTTAAAAAATCAGAAAACCAACTGTTCCGATCGATGTACTATCTTGTTGGAAACCGATTGGCAAATAGCCAATGATACTGTTGTAAGACCCGATGTCATGGTGATTTGTCAGGATATCGACGAAAAAGTCTTGGTAACACCGGATCTAATCATCGAAGTTGTGTCTTCAACCAGCGTGAAGGCTTACCCTACTATATCCTTGTTTATCCGGATGATCGCTTGGCTAAAGTCTATCGTAATGATGCACAAGGATTTATCAAAAAAGGGGATTATTCAGATAAAAAAGCTGAATTCACAATTCACGACTGCAGTTTCAATATTGATTTTGCTACGATCTGGCGATGAAAAAGCTATCCATCACTTTGCTCGCTCCAAAGCTCTAGCTTCACTCAGGGAGGGTTACTCAACCCGTCCCGAACGCTTTGATTTGCTTTTGGCCACGGCCGAAACGCTTAGGATTGACATGGGATTCTGTGGGCGCCGACATTAGGTACGCGCAGTGCATCTGGATTACATTATCTGGCGGTTAATTGATTAAGCATATCCATTGCCGCTTGTTTTTCAGGAAAATCATTTTCTCTATTGAGCAGTTTTTTTAAAGTAGATACCGCTTGATTTTTATTCTCATTGGCGATGTAGGCCTTAGCTAAATGGAATTGAATGGCTGGAGAGTCGGGAAAAGACTTAACTGTTTTTTCTAAAATGGCTAAACCTTCTTTTTTATCCCCTTGTTTGACTAATATCAATCCGTAAGTATCGGCGATAGCGGGAGTTTGAGGCGACTTTTCATAGGCTTTTTTTGCCAATTCCAGTGCTTTAGGATTATTTTGTTCCGAATAGAGCCAAGCCAAGTTATTGAGGGTTGTTAAGTGATCCGGATCGATTGAAAGAACCGCTTCATAATGTTGTTGGGCTTTGGGGTAATTTTTTTGATTCTGATATAGGTTGGCAAGGCTAAAATGAAGCACTGTATTGTTTGGATTTTTTTCGAGTTCTTTTATAAGCAGAGCAATCGCGTCGTTGGCTTTGCCTTGACGGTTCATTATACGGACGATTGTTAACAATAATTGATCGTTCGGTTGTATGGAATACGCTTTCAGGTTAATGTCGAGAGCTTTGTCAAGCTCGTTTTGCGTTAAGTAGATGTCTCCTTTCAGCATCTTTCCCACACCTAACTCCGGGAAAAGCTGTTCCACATTTTCTGCAGCGTTTAGTGCGTCATCGAAACGGCGTAGCTTAACTAAAAAAACGGTTTTATGGATATGAGCTTCTAAATTTTTAGGATCTAATTGAAGAACCTCATTTAATAACCCAAAGATCCTTTTTTCGTTATCCGTATTGTCACTGAGTAATTTAGCTAGAAGCAGCCTATGTGTTATATCGTTTTTTTCTTGGCTAATTAATTTTTCTAGGGTTTTTTCCGCTAATGACTTTTGCCCATTGACGATTTGAGCCTTGGCAAGAAAAGAAAGTGCTCCGCTTTCATTGGGATAGCGTTCTATGATTTCCCGACTAATGGGTAATATTTTCTCGGATTGGTCATGTGTAGAGTAATAGAGACTCAGATTATTGGCTAAGTTGAGTTCTTGGGTAAGATTGCCGCGAACGTTTTGAAATGCGGTTTCAAAGATCTTTTCTATGTCATCCGCTTTATTTTGCTTGAGTGCTATATCGGCCAATAACAAATAGGCATTGACGACATTTTTATCCAATTCGACTACTTTTTCCGAATGCTTTTTAGCGGCAGATAACTCATTAGCATCCAAAGCTAGCCTGGCTAATCCTAAATGAGCTAATACATTTTTTTCATCCAGCTTTAATGCTTTTTGATAGTTTTGCCGAGCGGAGCGAACGTTTTGTTCTTTTGTATCTAGTAAGGCTTGTAGATTGTACGTTGTTGGATCGTCGGGATTTCTTTTGATTACAGCGTCAATTTTGTTTCGAGCTTCCGGTAGGTTTTGATTTTTGATCAACTCAAGAATGTCAAAATATTCACTCTTTGTGATTTGTCCAGTTTCGGATAGTTGGTCTTCTGTCGGAAAATAAAGCTCGGGCGGCAGAGCAAACGATTCAGTCACGGGTCTTTCGCTAAAGATATCATTTTTGGAGCGGCTATCGAATTTTGCCGCCATAGCGACAGGCGAAGCGACTAAAAGAGCTAAAGAAATTGAGCAGGGTATTGATTTAAATAAAAAATAACTTTTCATAAGAGAGCCTAAAAATGCACAGTATGGGGTATGGTAAAGATTGTTTTAGCGAAAGTTTATATGTTAATTGCAAATGCGGAAGTTAGTAACGCAACGCCTAGCCATCTTTAAGTCCAAGGTTCTAAGGACTTACAAATAGTGCTTCAGTATAGCGAGTCAAGGCCTACGAGATTCTTACGCTCTTTTTAATCCCGGCGCAGCGAACCTTAAACTGGTTACCGCTCTTCTATACCCTTTGTTAGTTAAAATCGGCCTTTTTTATATAAACTCAATTGATCCCTAGCTTATCGGCCTCAGTGCTGCCGATCACTCTACAACACAATCCACGGCACAAGTTTTGTAGTATCTTATTCGCCAAAACCCCATCGTATTTCAACAATCGTGACATAGCGGCTTCGTTTAAACTCAGCAGTCTGACATCGCTCGTCATTGCAATAATACTTGCTGTTCTAGGAATATTAAGAAAAAAGGAAATTTCTCCGACAACTTCACCCGGCGTAATAATTGCCAGGAGCTTACCATCTTTTTGAACCTCAACTAAACCTGACAACAAAACAAACATCGTTTTTGCCGAATTGTCTTTTTCGATGATGTGATCTCCTTGCACACATTCGATGATATGGCTTTTTTCAACTAACCGATCAATTTCATCGGTGCTTAGTGAATCGAATATTTTTGGCTTACCGTCAGATTGAATATTTTCGTTAGAATAAATCTGTTGGAAAAATTCCGTTCGGCTTGCAGTCGATTGGCTAATAACGCGTGAATGGTTATTAATTAACTCTCTTAAGTCATCGACATGCTGACAATAATTTAGATCTTGCTCCCTGGTCAACACAGCAAAAGGCGAACCAACGCATTTCAAATGATCATAATCGCCTGATACCAAGGCCATCGGTATCACCAAACCAATGCCAGGGTAAGAATAGGTCTCGGCGAAAGGACGAAACCCCAATTTAAGATAAGAGTTTAAATGATGTGGCTCACAGTCCAGCAAAACGACTTCGATTTGTTGATTTAGAACGAAGTGCATCACCTCCCGATACATAAGCAGAGTCGTAGCCGACCCCCGATGCTTTTCATCGACCATCAAGCGTTCGATAATGCAAATTTTGTCTTCCGTTAACAAATCCAAGAAAGGCGTCAAATGATAAGCTTCGATTAAAGACTCGCTAAACGACGCATCCGCCCCCCAGAACAACCGTAAAGTCCCAACCGGCTCGCCGTTTTTAATCGCAATAACGGATCTTGCTTTCATATCGTAATCATCGCGCAGTTCCTTTCGCACATGATCGCCTTTATCTTTGAGCCTACCCATGCACTCAACATAAACTTTATATCTCAACCGATAAGAAGCTTGGAACTCCTCTTCAGTTTCAGCAAATTTTATACCGTCTTTCATACTCGCCACCCAGTTTCAAAATAAATAAATTAATAATGAAAGATTAGCAGGCTTACCCATAAATTTATACCTTTCACATCAAATTTTAGTGACGGCATCTTCTATCGGAATCATTGGCAAAAAATGGGGCGCTAGCGTTACTTCTCTGCCATTAAGTTAAGAACTTTTCCGTTCCGCCCAGCCCCCCCCCCCTTCGACCAGGCTTTCAAAAAACAGTTTTTTGTACTTATGATATCAATTGCTTACGGACTGTCGGGGGCACCGTGTGTACCGCAGAAGCCTCATCCTAGTTAAACGTGTCTTCATGTGCCGCCTCGCGCCAACATTAAGTACGCACAGCGGACCCGACCATTCACTTTGAATATTTAAGTGCTACGGTAGTGATGGATGCTTTCAACTATTATTACCCCATACAGAGCCTTGCTTTAGGAGTTAGGCTAAAGCATCGAAAAAAGCGAAATAATTGCGCTGCTGCGACGAGGAACTTTATGCTCAATCAAACTGGCGAGGATCAGGGACAAGAGGATTTAGGGGTAAAAAATATTACCCCGGAAACCGTAAAGCACAATCGATAGTTAACTAACTTATCAAGCGCTCAGCCTATGCTGAAATGGAAATGCTCTTTTCTTAAACAAATTTTGTCTAGCAATCAAAAAATCGCTAAATTTTAGTGCTTTAATATCTGCTTTAGGCGCGGCGGAGTCTTTGGATACTTTATCGAGAATAGCGTTCAAATCGGCAGCGCAGTGACAAAAGTTGAGGTCTTGCTCTGTGATAAGACAGGCAAAGGGGGAGCCCACGGACTTTAAATATTCGTAATCGCCGACTACGAGCGCCATCGGAATCACTTGTCCTATTCCGGGATAATCGTAGGTCACGCCGAAAGGACGGAAGCCTAGCTTAAGGTAGGAAGTGATGTTTTTCGGTTCGCAATCCAACAACACCACTTCAACCGCGTGCGTGATAACGAATTCCATCACCTGTTTGTACATACGCAGCATCGTCGTCGAACCACGATATTTTTCGCACACCATCAATCTCTCGATGATGCAAATTTGATCATGACGCAGAGATTCAAGAAAAGGCGCCAAATAATAGGCTTTAGCGAGCGATTGACAAAAGGGCCTATCACCCCCCCAGAACAATCTGAGAGTGCCAATTACCCGGTTATCTCTAACGGCCACGACAGATCTGGCTTGATCGTCGTATTCATCCTTCAAGAGTTTGCGGGAATGGTCCGCCTTATCGGCAAGTCGCTTCATCGATTCCACATAAACACGATACCTTAAGCGGAATGAAGCCTCTCGTTCATCAACGGTCGCTACAAATCTTACACCGTTTTCCATACAAACCCCTGTATTTTCCGACAAAATCTTCGACGATCCTTACTATATCTTTAATACATTAAGGCAACATTAATAATTTATTAAGACTGCATGAAATCGTTGAAAATTTTTACGCTTTAGAAAAACTTAGGCATCAACTTAAACGTGGCATATTTATTTTCGTCCCAACAAAAAACCCCTAAGATCCACGAACCTTAGGGGTTATCTTTAATAAGGTATTAAGCTGCGTTTTTACGACGACGCAATCCGAGGCCTAACAGACCAAGTCCCATTAAAGCAACGCTAGTTGGTTCAGGAACAGATTGGCCAAATACAGCATCCATCGAGCCATTAATTACTTGAGTACCCACAGGATCAAAGTTATTTAATTGTCCTGAATTAAAAAGGAGGTCGAGAAAAGGGTCTGGGGCAATGAAAAAATCCTTTCCATCAGGATCTGTCAGTTGAAAAGTTGAAGTAGTTCCAAAGCTACCACAATTTATACCGCCGCCTGTACATGTAGGTAAAGTAGGATCAAGAGTACCTTGACCACTCACAATACTACCGGTTGCAATCAAAATATCTTCAGCACTTGATCCTGTTGTCCAAGCAACATTACCCGTGCCTGGCTGGCCAAAAGTAGTATTTTGACTCGGGTCCAAAAAAAGATCCAGATTGCCCGATGTAAAATTGAAAACCGTTACACCTGCAACGGTAGAAAAATTGCCTGAACCCAGAAAAAGAGCATACATGTCATATCCATTAGCTCCAAATGATCCCAATTGAGTCGTAACAGGATTCGTACCATCGTCAGCCACGAACTGTCCTGCTTCCCATTTGATCGAAACATCGAAAGTACCACCGACATCAAAAGTAGCAACCTCAACATAATTACCGGTAATTTTATCGGCGGTAAACACATTTGCTGATGATCCGGGAACAGATCCTTCATCAACCTGAAAATCAGGAAAAGCCAGCGCGTTTGTACTAGTAATAGCCATTGCCGCTGTAAAACCGGCAATAACTAAATTTTTGTTAGTAAGTTTCATTATATTTCTCCAAAAGTATAAATTTGTAAACAACACTATTTTTTATCTTACTCGCAATAGTGTTTAGCATGACTCGTGCCATATTTTTTTTTTCAATAAAATCAAGGATATGAGAAATCCATAGCCTACCAACCTTTGCTTATTGTAAAATTTCCTGACAGTTTTCTCATATTTAGCGTAGCATTTATGCTGTTGAAATCATTCCACCAGAAGCCGAAACTTAACAACGCAAAATCAATCAGATAATCTCTGCCATTGACTAAATCAAAGTTTTTTAAATTACAGCCTTTGATATCAGATATTTAGAAGCTTACGCGCCACACCAAATTTTAATTTTTGCACAGGATTTCTATTGCCCATCCAAAGATAACCTTTTTTCAAACGGTTCAAGCGTGCATCGTAACAGGTATAATGCGGAATCGGCTTTAGCTCATCGGGGTGTAAAATAGCTAGCAATGCTTGTGTAATCACCATGCCGGTTGCCAGCTTGCAGCCGCTGGCGATACTGGGCGCCTGCCGTTTACTCAGATCCACCGAGGACGGATCGACATATTTTAAATGAAACCCCGCAGGCGCACAGCCTAACGACATTTTCAAAACCTGCAATTCTTCGCTGGCGTTATAATCGAGATCGAAATAATCGTCGAAGGACATGCCCTTGGCCGTGTACACCAACATGCCAACCCCGAAACCCAGCGGTACACCGAAAATAGCCGGGATATTACGTTCCCTACAGGCATTGATCATCAATCGATGTGTTTTAATCTCAAAGAACTCGACCGCATCGACCAACACATCGACACCCTTCAGAAACTCATCGATATTGGTTTCATCGATCCCTTCTTTAAACGCTCGTATATTAAGCTCGGGATTGACATCAAGCACCAGTTCATTCATAACATCGACCTTAGACCGGCCAATGGACGAAACCATTGCGCCATATTGCCGATTGAAATTGGCGACTTCAAATTCGTCGAAATCCGATATGTTAAAATTTCCGACACCGGCTCGAGCAAGGGTGATTAAATAATCCCCTCCGACTCCACCCATACCGGCTACCGCGACGGTGGCATTTCTTAAACGTAGTTGCTCGTCGCAACTGGTAATACCGTGATTTCTCGAAAATGCTAAATCATAATCAAATATTTTCATTTTTATGCCTTTGCAATGCTATTGCTTGTATTGATTCCTAATGTTTTTTACGCACAGGAAAACCGAAGAAATTGCCGCACAAGTGTTCAACCTGTTTTTTTCTTTTCAATCGACTACCATTGATACTCTGTCAACCAATAGTGAAAATGGCTACTAAACGACAGCTAAAGCACTTACACGTTTGCAGAGCTCTTTGAAACGATCTTCTAAATCCTGTAATTTTCACGAGTCAAAATCTTAGCCCATGATTCATTCTAAAAACCTGATTGAACGTACAGCCGAATTCATCACTGCCAATCCATGGAAAATCATTTTTGTAATGATAGGGTTAGTCGCAGCCTGTGCTTCAGGGATTATTAAATTGGATTTCAAAAGCGATTACCGGGTTTTTTTTAGCGACGATAACCCTCAATTGCAAGCATTCAACTCGATACAGGAGACCTATAATAAAAGCGATAATGTACTATTCGTTATCGAAAGCGCCGATGGCGAAATATTCTCGAAGTCGACATTGCAAGCCATTATCGAACTGACTGACTTGGCTTGGCAAATTCCTTACGCAAGTCGAGTTGATTCCATCACTAATTTTCAACACACAGTTTCGGATGGAGACGATTTAATTGTCGCCAACCTCGTTTCCGATACCCGCTCGCTATCCGACACTGCACTTAAATCTATCAAACAAACTGCAGTCAACGAACCCTTATTGGTTGACCGATTGATTTCAAAAAACGGACATGTTTCCGGTGTCAATGTAACAGTGCAATTACCCCAAGAAAGCGCATTGGAAGCAATTGAAGTTACGCAGGCGGCTCGCGACATTGTAAAAAAAATTGACAGTCAGCACCCCCACTTATCTTTGCATTTGACCGGCATCGTAATGATGAACAACGCTTTCATCGAATCGGCGCTTAATGACAATGCAACGCTCGCTCCGTTAATGCTTTTAATTGTCATCATTGCCCTGGTGCTGTGCGTCAAATCGTTTTCTGCAACACTCAGCGTTATCTTCTTAATTTTTTGTTCGATTGCCGCTGCATTGGGTCTATTTGGCTGGCAAGGTCATTATTTAACTTTAGCTTCGGCACCCGCTCCAATAATCATTATGACGATGGCAGTTGCCGATTGCGTGCATTTTTTAGTCGCCATGTTGCATGATTTAAGTAAAGGACTGGATAAAAAGACAGCGATAAAAAACAGTTTTATTGTGAACTTTCAACCCATCGTATTGACTAGCCTCACCACCGCCATCGGTTTTTTGAGTTTGAATTTCAGTGACGCTCCCCCTTACAGAGATTTGGGTAATGTTGTGGCGATGGGGGTCTTTGCGGCTCTGCTTTTGTCCTTGACTTTTTTACCTGCCCTAATGACCCTGCTTCCAGTGAAAATCAAGCTGACTGCAGGTGATAGAAATTCGATTATGAAATTTTTGGCTCATTTTGTCATCCGGCACCGGACACCTTTGCTTTGGATTAATGCTTCTTTAGCCATTATTCTTTCAAGCTTTTCTTATTTCAATGAGCTCAACGATGAATTGCTTAAATATTTCGACGAATCGATTGAGTTCCGCCAAGCCACTAAATTTCTAAATGAAAACATGGGGGGTATTTATACTATTGAGTTCGTGTTAGATGCTCAGTCTGAGGGAGGAATCAACGAACCGGACTTCTTGGCCAATGCCGATCGTTTTGTTGCATGGTTGAAAACTCAATCGGAAACCATTCATGTCAATACGATTACCGACACGTTCAAACGCTTAAACCGATCGATGCACCAGGACGATCCCGCTTTTTATCGATTACCCGGAGAACGTAATTTGGCCGCTCAATATTTACTCATGTACGAAATGTCCCTTCCCTATGGATTGGACTTAAATGATCAAGTCGATATCGCTAAGTCTGCGACCCGCATTATCGCCACGACGGAAAACCTAAGCTCCAGCCAAATGTTAGATTTTGAAAATCGAGCAAAATATTGGTTGGGTAAGAATTTATCCTCTTTGAAATATGAAATCGCTAGCCCAGGCCTTATGTTTTCGCATATCGGCAAACGAAATATCGCTAGCATGGTAATTGGTACGCTGCTTGCGTTAAGCTTTATTTCCGTGATTCTGATCGTAGCCTTTCGTTCATTGAGGCTGGGCTTGCTTAGTCTTGCACCTAATTTAATGCCTGCCGGTATCGCTTTCGGTTTGTGGGGCTTAATCGACGGTCAAATCAATTTGGGTTTGTCTATCGTCGTCGGGATGACATTAGGCATTGTTGTCGACGACACTGTTCATTTTATCAGCAAATACCGGCGCGCTCGCCTCGAGAAAAACCTTGGCCGGGAAGATGCGGTCGAATACGCTTTTTCAACAGTAGGCAATGCCATGTGGATTACAACCGCCGTTTTAGTCAGCGGTTTTATAGTTTTAAGTTTTTCAGACTTTACTATGAACGCTAATATGGGCTTATTAACAGCCATTACCATCACCACCGCCCTATGGATCGATTTACTTTTTTTACCACCATTATTGTTATTCTGCGATAAAAAATAAGCTAAGGAATATGCACAAATTTACTTCTACAAGTTTTAGGCATTGTGGTGGTTCGGCGACTCGCTTGATAGGACGCCGTGAATACATCCATGTAGGCTCGACGGTGGCTATCCCTGTCGCCGACGCCTGTCAATCGAGCCACCGAACCCCCTTTCAGCATTTGTCGAAGTTATTTCATGCTCGTTCCTAAGCGATTTTTATCGCTTATTAACCTATCGAATTAACGGGAGCATAGGAGCCAAGTTTCGCCAACAGGATTTTGAATTGGGACGAAAAAAGGGGTCAGGTTTATTTAATAATTTACCCCTTGCCAAGGACCCGCTCTAAACGTTTCGAGTATAGCCAAAGCTTACCGAAAAGTTAGGGACGGGTTAAATAAGCCGTCCCGCCAAGGTCTTAAAATAGAGGCAACGCATAAACACCCAGTAAAAAGTACCAAGCCAAGTTTCTCCATCGCGCAAAAAATCAAAAATGATAATCGTTAAGAGACTTGCTAAAGCGTAAAATTTTATGACACCAAGAAATAAAGAGGGCAGAAGTTTATACCTACATCCGGGATGTTCCTAAAAAACGCCATGGTTAATGCAGGCTGATCAATAAGCATGGCGCACAAAAGAGCCTCTTCTGCTTTCAATCCGGTTCTTTAAAAACGTTCTCAAGACTCGTTGCATCGAAAACCCGATCAAACCACACTTCAATCTCTGCTAAAGAAGCTTGATCGATTTTAGCTTGCAGAATTGGCTCCATTCGATTGCCAAAACGCTTGTGCAACGCGCGTTGCAATAACATTTTAGCTTCATTCTCCGAACCTTTTTCCATACCTTTTTCTATGCCTTTTTCTATGCCTTTTTCCATGCCTTTTACATAACTCGGCAAGCGTTCAATATTGATTTGTAACATTTCGTATGCCTCTTGGATATCGATATTTAATTGACGGTTGTCCGCTAATATTTCCAACATTTCTAAATATTCACGACGCGCCTTGTCGTTCGTGCCGATCAATGCTTCCAGCTTCTGTAGAATATGCCGTACTATCTGAGTCGCCGACTCACCTTGAAAATCACACAGTATCGACAATACCAATGCCTCCGGCGTTCCTTGGTCGAACAACACGCGGTAACCGATGCTGCGCATGTCGACGAGTTGATAGCGGTAATTCAACTGCTTGCCCGTTTGACCACCAGCCATCGCCAAGCGATCCGATCCTGTATAAATCAAGCACTGATAGACCGGGCAGCCCGGATAAGCCAATTGAATATCACTTAAGTAATGCAACATTCTCGAAACCATCTGTGCATCGTTACTGTTTTGCACTTCGATATGCAAAATAAACTCGTCGCCTTGCCGAGTCTGTACTTTGGCCACTAAATCCGAGCGTCTATCTTCGATCCGTTGCTCTTCGGTATTAACCAGTTCGGCATCGCTCAAATCCAGCTTGCATAGATAATGCGCCATCTCTAATAGCAAGCGTTTGAGAATTTTTTTGAAATAATGTCTTTATCGCCCATGGGCTGATCCTAGCATGATGGATAATTAATAACCTTGCAATATCTCGCCAAAAAGGGGAGTTATAGAGCCGGTAGTTAATAAAGCCATTAAATTGCACTTCAGCTAAGGCTAGCAAGGTGCTGCCAAATTCTAATTAACTAAGGGCTGTATAAATTAATAATTTAACCCTTGACAGGACTAGGTTTACAACCCATAAACATCAAGCTTAAGCTCAAGGACCCGCTCTAAACGTTTCGAGTATAATAGCCAAAGTATACCGGAACATTTAGAGCATACCGAAACATTGGGGACGGGTTAGCAATATTCACAAAATAACTGCTACAAGTAGTCGGCTTTGTGGCGATTCGGTGACTCGCTTGACAGGACGCCGTGAACCCAGCACCTAAATTATCCACGGTAGTTAACCATAGCCAATGGACTATGGAATTTAGGTGCTGGGTGAATACTTCCATGTAGGCTTGACGGCGGCGACTGATTGC
>JAHJSQ010000163.1 GCA_018830325.1 Gammaproteobacteria bacterium | reverse complement strand
GGCAATACAAGTGAGGACCTCCGAGGATGAGTCAGATAGACGAGTTGCAGGCACGGATCACGGCGGCATTGGATCGCATCGCGCAGGGGCTGGAGGACCGCCCCACAGCGGCGGGTGATCTTGAATACCTTGGCAAGCTGCATGAACAGATCGAGGATGAGCGGCTGGCCAATGCGCAGTTGCAGGAGCGGATCAAGGCGTTGCACAGCAAGCTGGATGCGGCGGAGGGCGCGCAGGCCGAAAGCCTGCGCAAGCTGGATGCGGACCTGCAGTCACTGCGCAAGGCCAATCAGCAGTTGCGTGACAACAATCAGGCGCTGCGCGACGCAAATGCGGCAGGCGTGGCCGAGCCGCATCTGATCAACAAATCCATGATGGCGGAGTTGGAGGGGCTGCGTGCCGCCCGCACCGCAGACCGTGGCGAGGTAGAGGCGGTGCTGGGGGCCTTGGGGCAGGTGATTGCCGAGGCTGACGCAGAAACAGACCAGAACGACAAAACGGAGACATCGGATGCCTGAGGTTCAGATTGAGATCGGGGGGCGCAATTTCGAAGTGGCCTGTCAGGCGGGTGAGGAGCATTACCTGCATGCCGCTGCCAAGATGCTGGATGAGGAGGCCGCCGTGTTGGCGGCGCAGATCGGGCGTATCCCCGAGCCGCGCATGTTGCTCATGGCGGGTTTGATGCTGGCGGACAAAACCGCCGGGTTGCAGGACAAGCTGCGCGAGGCCGAGGATCGGCTGGCGGAGAAAGAAGCGGAGCTGGATCAATTGCGCAATGCGCCCGGCCCAGAGGCGCAACGGATCGAAGTGCCGGTGGTGCCTGATGCGGTGGTCGAGACGCTGGCCGAGATCGCCGCGCGGGCCGAAGCCTTGGCGGAAACCGTGGACGGTGCGCGGGCGGGCTAAGGCACCTGTCGCACAGACTATAGGGGCGTGCTATGAAGCTGATCCTGGGACTGGTTCTGGTGGGGAGTGTGGCGGTGATGGCCTTTGTTCGTCTGGCCCCGTCAGACCCGGCGCGCTGGCATCAGATGCTGGACAGCGTCACCAATCGCGATATGGACGGTGGCGCGATGCGGGTAGTGCCGGGGGATCTGGCCGCGCTCGATGCGATCATTCGCGCCACGCCGCGCACAGAGGTTTTGGCCGGGGATGTGGCGCAGGGGATGATCACCTATGTCACCCGCTCGCGCGTTTTCGGCTTTCCGGATTATACCACGGTGCGGCAGGATGGCGCGCGGCTGGAGATTTACGGGCGGCTGCGCTTTGGCAAGTCAGATCTGGGGGTGAACGCCGCCCGTATCGACGGCTGGTTGCAGCGATTGGGGCAGGCGGGAGGATAGGCATCCGTCCGAAATTTTGCGCCACATCGGCACGTTCAGCGACATCTGGCATTGCGCCATGAACATGTTGCCATCAACCTGAAGGCAGATCGTCTCGCCCATCTCGATGCGCGCCCCGTTCCGGTCGGTACAGTAGCATTCAATGGTCTTGCGTCCGATGGTGACATCGGCAAGCGCCGGGGAGGCGCAGAACAGCAAGAGGGGCAACGCCGCTTTCATGCGGTGATTCTAGCACAGGTGACGCCCCTTGACCAAGTCACAAGGATGGGACAGAGGATCATTCCCATGGTACCCTTGGACAGATTGCAACAAATCGCGGAGCGCTTTGAATTCATCGAGGCGCAGATGATGCAGGGCGGTGGCGATATTGCCCGCCTTGGCCGCGAATATTCCGAATTGCGCCCGCTGGTCGAGGAGATCCGCGCCTATCGTCAGATCCTGACCGATATCGAGGGCGCGCGGGCGATGCTGGGTGATCCCGAGATGCGCGATTTGGCGCGTGACGAGTTGGAGGTGCTGGAGGCGCGGCTGCCGGGGATGGAAGCGGCGCTGCAACTGGCGCTCTTGCCACGCGACGAGGCGGATGCGCGGCCTGCGATCCTTGAAATCCGACCCGGAACCGGGGGCGAGGAGGCGGCGCTCTTTGCTGCTGACCTCATGCGGATGTATCAGCGCTATGCCGAGGCGCGCGGCTGGGTGTTCGATGTGATCGAGGAGCAGCAGAGCGAGTTGGGCGGCATTCGCGAACTGGTGGTGCATATCAAGGGTGACGGGGTCTTTGCCCGGCTCAAGTTCGAATCGGGCGTTCACCGGGTGCAGCGCGTGCCCGAGACCGAGAGCGGTGGGCGTATCCATACCTCGGCGGC
>JAHJSQ010000148.1 GCA_018830325.1 Gammaproteobacteria bacterium | reverse complement strand
TTCGGCAATCGATTGAATGCTTTTATCACCGCGTTGCAATACTTTGCTCAGGGCTTGCTCTTTAAATTCTTCACTATAACGGGTTTGCATTTTTTACCTCTATAAAATTTTAGAGGCGACAACTAGCCTGACACAGGGGGCAACCGAACCATTAGGGCACGGCTTTGGTACGCGCAGCGTACCCTACAATTTATGTATAACGATGAGAGCTCCTGCTTGGGTAAGAGCATATTTTAACCTTTTGACCTCGATGCCATTTAATGTAATTTGGCATTCTCGACCCCGAAATCGCGATCTGGGGATCGCTCCCACAAGACATTCGCCGCCTTCTGTGGAAAACCACTAAGGATTCGGTCATAAATAACTTCCCTATTTTTAATGCAAGGTAAGGAACGAGCATGAAATAATTTAGACAACTGTCGGAAGGGGGTTTGGTGGCTCGATTGACAGGTGTCGGCGGCACGGATAGCCGCCGTCAAGCCTACATGGACGTATTCACGGCGTCCTGTCAAGCGAGTCACCAAACCGCCACAAAGCCTACTACTTGTATAAGTTATTTTGTGCATATTCCTAAGCGAGTTACCGAACCCGCTACAAAACTCATAGCTCCAGGAATTTATTGGCACGAAACCCTTACCGTCAAACATAATCGGGGTTTACCTTGTTAACAATCTTGATCGCGTAATTACCGTCCGATAAACCAATCTTGCCTTCAAATACCGGAACGGTCTGCGCTCTTAAGCGTACGGTATCCGGCATATCAACAGGTATCACATCGCCTTTTTTCAATTGCATGACTTCCTTAACCGTCATTTTTTTCTCAATCAGTAAGCTATCGAGTGTCACGGCCACATTCATGACACTTTTTCTCAGTAACTCCTGCCAACGCCCGTCCGTCTCGCCCCGATCGCTGATCACCTGGTCTAGCAATTCTCGGATCGGCTCGATCATCGTATAAGGCATGACGATATTGATATCGCCGCCCCCCCCATCGAGTTCGACATGCATCGTCGAAATCACGACAATCTCCGATGGACTGACGACATTCGCGAACTGCGGATTAACTTCGGAAGTCAAATATTCAAACTGCAACGCTAAAACCGGCCTCCAGGCTTCCTGTAAATCCTTAAAAATCATATCGATAAACAAACGAATCACCCGCATCTCAGTCGGCGTAAATTCACGACCTTCGACCTTGTTATAAAACTGCCCGGTACCGCCAAAAAAATTATCCACTGCGGTAAAGACCAAACGCGGCTCCATTACAATCAAAGCACGGCCTTTCAGCGGCGTAAATTTAACAATGTTCAGATTGGTCGGCACGAACAAACTCTGAACATATTCGGAAAATTTTTGTACCTGTATGCCCGAGATTGAAATCTCAGCCGAACGTCTCAAAAAATTGAACAAAGTAATTCGAAAATAACGCGCGAAACGTTCATTGATCATTTCCAACGTCGGCATCCGACCGCGAACGATACGCTCCTGACTGGTAAAATCGTACGTTCGCGCACCTGAGTATTCTTCTACATCATCGGTTTCGGTTTCAATTTCGCCATCGTCGACACCATGCAACAAAGCATCGATTTCTTCTTGAGAAAGCAGGTCTGCAGTAGACATAATTATTGCATCACAAATGAAGTAAAAAACACTTCCTTGACAGGCTGTTTACCGGTCATTTTTTCTAAGACCGCACTCACCTCCCCTTGCACTGACTGCCTAAGCGTCTCTTTACCTTCCCGAGAATTGAGTTCATCGGAACTTTGCGCGCTAATCAACATTAAGAGATTATTTCGAATCATAGGGTCGTGTTTTTTTAAGTCTTCTATGGCTTCTTGACTATCAACCAACAACGATATAGAGACCTGCATTAACCGCATTCTTGAACCAGTAGGAAAGTTTACTATGAGCGGTTTACTAAAATCGTAATAAAAAACCTCGGGCTTGGCTTCAGTTTTTTGTTCGGTCTCTGCAACGTCAGCCACATTCTCGGGATCATCACCGGCAAGAAAAAAATAAGCGCCGCCCGCGCCCGCCAATACCAGTAAAACAGCCAGTATGATGATAATGAGTTTTTTAGACGATTTCTTTTCGCCTTCCGCTTTTTGATTTTTTTCCGCCATATATATTTAACCTTTTATCTCAATTCATCATTCAGCAATAAACAAACCATAATTAACTTATAATTATAGATCAAAATCTTAGCCCGACACCTTAAAACCTTTACCATAAAAATGACGGTTTTCGGTTTTTTTTCAGGCGATCATTCCATTAGCACAGTATAAAGTAGACTCGCCGCCTTCGCTCCGGGATATATACCTTTCGCACTTCAAATTTCGGCAGCACCTAAGGAGGCGCCGGGGTGTGCGGCAAAAGCTTTGCCAGCATGAATGCTGGCATAGAGACTTTATAGACGTATTCACCCAGCACCTAAATTCCATAGCCCGTTGGCCATGGTTAATTGTCTTAGATAATTTAGGTGCTGAGCCTTTGACGGGCACCCCGCTCGCTGCCGAATTTTGATCTACGATCAGTATAACGCGCCCTCATGCTTTGCCTTATGTCGACATTAGGTACGCGTAGCGTACCCTACATTCACATTGAACTTTTAAGTGCTTCCGATAGAGGTGGGTGTTTTCAACTATTACCGCATATATCGCTTTTCCGAAACCCTATTTTTTGGCTATGTTTGCGTTAATAGTTGATATTTTTGAACTTAAAGCCAACATGAAAACCAAGGATACAAATCTGAATAACTTTCCTTTTTCAATATCGCGCCAATGGTTGAAAGGAGGGAACGGTTGCTCGATTGACAGGTGCCGGCGGCAGGGATAGCCGCCGTCAAGCCTACATGGACGTATTCACCCAGCACCTAAATTCCATAGCCCTTTGGCTATGGTAACTATCTTGCGTAATTTAGGTGCTGGGTTCACGGCGTCCTGTTAAGCGAGTTACCTAACCGCCCCAAAGCCTACTACTTGTATAAGTTATTTTGTGCATATTCCTAAATGGCTTATTCAGCAATAAAGGAAATTATTTCAACTGCTAACGCAAACATAGCCTATTTTTTCGTCACTCGTTCCGAAATACCGGCGCCATAACTTGACGACCCGACGGTTAAACCCCAAAGAGGCACCAACTTAAGTAGAAAACGCGTCATGCCGTCAGGGATTCACTCCGGACTATCCTGCCCGGAGCCCTTCGGGTAAATGCAAATCCGTTCCATACGGATTTGTGGCGGAATCCAGTGCCACGGACGGCAATGCTTAGCTTCACATCCATGTAACCAGGATATCGGCAATCCATGCCGATATGACGAATAAAAGTGTCAAATGCACCCATAGAATAAGCACTAAGTTGGCGCTTATGCGGTTAAACCCTAGTTTCTATAAAATATTCGATAAAATACTGCTATCGACCTTGATCTTATTTGCGCCGTGAAGTCTTAGGTAATCGCAATATTTATGCCGACCGGTTATTATTTGGTGCCGATTACAACACTGGGAACTGCATTTGAAAACCATGCTTTGATAAAAGGATAAACGACTTTGATTAATCCCCACCGACTTTCCACGCAACTACTTCGCCATCTCTATCGGCATTCAACCAGGGCTTTTGCCGTCCATTGCGTACATACCTCGCTTTTTGCGGCCTATCTTTGGTTCGAACTTCCTTTAACGATTTGGGGGGCATGGCTCGCTTTTGCATTGCTTGGCGGCTTTTGGCATTGGTATCGAAGCAGCAGAGCGCTCCGCCACATTACCGAGGATTCAATAAAGGGCGACTCTATCATGCCCGACGTCATAGCGGCAGGAGTAGCTGGATTTAGTTTTGGTATCACCGCGATACTGTTTCCATTGTTATCGCTTCACACTTGCTTATTTATCTTCGTGATGCTAAGTGCGATCGCCGCAGCCGCGATGCCTAGACTCAGCACGTTACCGTCAGTCTACGCGGCATTCTTATTCGGGATAATGGCGCCGCTAATTTCCATTTTAATCGTGATGGATAGCGAGCCGAGCCTTAGTACCATTCCGGCTGTATTGATAATGGGTTGTAGCCTCTTTTATTCGGCACGCCAACTGCACAGCGATTTATTGGATGGTTTGCTTTCTCGTTTCGGACTGGAAAACGAGGCAGGAGAAGATAAATTGACGCACCTTGCCAATCGCCGCCGTTTCGATATCGTTCTGGAACAAGAATGGTTGCATGCGCTTCGATCAGGGACTCCGCTTTCATTGATCATGTTGGATGTGGATTTTTTTAAGAAATTCAATGATCGTTATGGTCATCAAGACGGCGATGATTGCCTCGAGCAAGTCGCAGGCGCGCTTGCTCAATCCGCCAAACGTGCAATCGATCTAGTTGCTCGTTATGGCGGAGAAGAATTTGTTGTATTGCTTAGTCAAACAACTCGTGACGATGCTTATACAATGGCCGAGCGAATGCGACAGGCCGTCGAGCGCCTCAATATTCCTCACCAGGACTCAACGCTAGGCCATGTGACCATCAGCCTCGGAGGATATACGACTTTTGCCGGGGAAGACATGAAATCCGAAGACTTAGTAAAAATCGCCGACAAAGCCTTATACCGCGCCAAAGCAAACGGGCGGAATCGAGTAGTATGGTACGATCCTAATTTAGATGGAACTAATGAAGAGTGAAATCAGGAGATTTCCGGCAAAAAGCACACCTATTGACGAGTCTTTATGCTTGTAAGCCGCTTTAGTCGAGCCTTGAAAAATCAATTAAGCGAGCCGATAGCAAGTCATTCGATATTCCTAGATCAATAAGTCAGGCCGCCCTATCTTGACCTCAAACAATTCAACATCTACGTAACCCAACACTGACGGTCACGCAAAGCCATGGGACCGGAAAAACTTTCATATCAGCAAGTTCGGCCGGCCCAAATCCAGATCAATCAACTGAACATCTATGGCACCGACCTCTATTCCCAGCAGACGCAACAACGGATCCAAGACCGAGGTTCCAAGCCCGGCCAAAAGCGGCTGTAATAAACTGCTGAGAACAATAGACAAAATATAATTAGCATTTATACCGAGAGCACTAAGCCCGTTTAGAACAAGCCCCCCCAGACCACCAAGCATATTTACGTTGACGACCAATCCTTTATCCAATTCGGCAAAACCATTATTAAGACTACCGCCCGTGTCACTCGATAACCGCTGCATCATCGGCAAGGCATTGGGATCATTTACATCCACATAAAAAGCCAAATCCCCTTCATCGGGCTCCAACGGTAAATTTAAACCAGCGGTTACGTTAGCCACTGAAACATTACCCAATAATCCGAGATCAACGACAACCCCAATATTTGCAGGCGGGGCAGCAATCGGAGGACCATCATAGTCCGATATTGTTACAAAAACATTGGCGATACCTGGTTGCGCGCCGATGGACACAACAGACGTAGAGTCAATCGCGTTTCTGCATTGGATGCTGTCCAACCAAGCCTCGCCCTGCGCTATCTGTACATGCAATCCCAAATCGACGCTCAATTGCAGCAGCGGAACATTAACACTGGCAGACACATCGGTTTTCAATCGTACTTGAGCGGTCTTCGCTTTAGTTCTCCAATCTCCGTCTTCGTTTTTACCTGGCGGGCCGATAGCGATTTGCGGTGGCTCTATCACCATCAGTTCAGTATTTACTGTTATCAAGCCAGGTATTCCCGTATTCAGAGGCAAAATTATTGCACTCTCGCCATTGGCGACCAAAGCCGTCGTGGTAATCAGATCGAGCAAGTTAACACCGACTGAAGCCGCTTCTTCCACATTCGTCGGAGCGGTGGTCACATTCAAAACCTCGCCTAAGGTCAACGCCAAATCGGAAACGGAAGCCGCGATCAAAGTATTCATAGCTGCGGAAACCCCGGCATCCGCAACACCGGAAGCATTCACCGCATCCGCATAGACCTGCAATAACTCACTCGCACTCACATCAGCGTTTAATAGCTCCTGAACAGTCCCTGCATAGGCAGCGGCGTCTACCAAGTCCAAAAGCTTCACATTGGTCGCGGCAATCCCTCGATAGGCAACCGCGTCGAGACTCACGGACGAACCGAGAACCCCACCCAGCAAATTATTCAATAACCCCGCATCATCATCATTGAGCGACACCAACAGACTACCGACGGAAAAACCGGCCAACACCTGCCGTTCAGCGACTGCTGTCGCCTGTAGTGTAGCCTCGCGGCCGAGCAAACCACCGGCAAACAAACTCGCTGGCACAGTATTTCCGGCCGTCACCTGAACCGACATCGACGACTCGGGGTCAGCTTGTGCGAAATTTCTGATGCCGCCCGTCCCTACTGAGACATTGCCTAACAATACATCGAGCGTTCTAGCATCCGCGATCGAATGATTATTACGTGCGGCACTGGTCTGTGCCGCCGCCTCCGCGAGCGCTAAAGTTCCGTCGCCGCAACCGCCGGATTGAGATGAGGCATCCAATGCCGCCATGTCGGCAACCAGTTGCAACCGGCGGTGTTCCAACATCAGCCTTCCGGTATCCACCGCCAATGCCGTAAAAAGGACAGAGAGAAACAGAACCAATCCGCCTAGAATTCCCAAGGCACCGCGTTGACGAGGCGGCGTACCTTTATGGAATGGCAACTCTAACCTTGAAGTAAACGGCTTAGTAGTCATGAAGTGTTCATCAATTTTTTAACACAGGCGTGTCTTTAATCTTACTCCCTTTTGACCGAAAAAACGTTTAACAACGAAAAGGTGCGGGGTATGCCTAGCGAGGATGTCGGCAGCAGGGCAGATTTTGCTCCATGCAACAAAATCTGCATTCACGCCATCCTTGGCGTTCGATCTGCCGTCAAGCCCTCATGGACGGGTTCACGGCCGTCTTCGATAGGCATACCCCATACCCAAACAAAGTTGAACGATTATTCAGTAAGAAGGGAGTAAAAAGAGCAGTTGGCATGCGCTGTCGACAGTTCGTGCCAAGCCAAGTCGAAGCCTAAAGACTCTGTAGCACATTCACCGTTAGGCGTCATTCTATCTCAACGAGCACCATTACCCTCGCCATCTTGCTTACTCTTGTAGAATTCCGGAATCGGGTGTTTAAAGCTATCGAGATAACGTCGGTAAATGGCGTCGGCAACCGGACCCGATACCGTTTGACGCGAGGTGGAAGCCGCAAGACCGCTGCTCTGCAGTTCAAGCCAGCGTCGAGTTTCCTTACCCGAAGACCGCTCCGAAGATGATTCCGCAAACGTAATAGAGGCGTTTAATAACAACACAAGCCCCCCCCCGGTTATAATCGTTTTTCGCAACTTCATTGAATCCCACCTATGTTTTTTAGAGTTACGCATCACAATAAGCCCTGCTCACGCAACATATCAATGCGGCCTGAAGCTTTAAGCGTTGCTTTGATTTCTTCGGCTTGAGCACGAAGTTGTTCCATCGTTTCCGAATCTATTTTCATATGCGTCGAGAAAACTCGAATCTCCTGCTCCTTGTCCATCACCGACAATAGCAAGAACATATTGCTAGCCGCCAACCGATCGCCACCATCCAATTCCAAGGCTGTCAAAAACTCGTTACGCGCCGAGTCAAACTGTCCACCAAGCAATAAAGCATAACCCAGATCATTTCGCACTCGAGTATCGACCGGCAATTCATTAGCGGCTTTTTGCAAAAAATCGATGGCCTCATTAATTTGCCGATTCCTTCCGGCTATCAAGCCGAGCCCATGGTACCCTTTTCCAACCATACAGCTTTCCAGTAATTCACGATATAAAGGGGCTGCCATTTCCGGACGATCCGTCCGACGTAAGATTTCCGCGCGCAAATAACTGGATTGTAATGAAAGCGATCGTGCTTCATCTAAATGAGCCAATGCTGCATATAGTTTTCCGCTATCCATGAGCTGACGTATCAAGTCTAACTTGACATTTTGCTTCGGCTCGGGATCATCTCCGCAAGACTTCGCTAATTTGTAACTTCCGGGATCATCATGAATTGCTTTAGCCTGCCATTCCGGCAACGACCAACCGCATCCACTCATTACAATCACGGCGATGCCAAGCAAAGCTCTGTGAATCGTAAGCCTAACCATAGACATTCAACAACCCTCGAGCAAGGGCTAGAAATCCCGGGCCCGCAAGAAAAATCAGCAGCGCAGGAAAGAGAAACAGCATCATGACGACAGACATTTTCGCCGACAGCCGGTTAACATATTCTCGCAATGCTGACTGCTGACGAGCATCGATCAACTGTGCAAACTTTACCAATGATTCGCGAATATTCCCACCGTGTTTGGTTACCTGTTTCAAAATTGCAACGGTATCAGTCAATTCGGATACCTCCAGCGGCGCCGCCATATCACCGAGCGCTTCGACGCGATCATGTCCGGCATCGATGCGCTGTAAGGCCACGGCTATCTCCTCGGAAAGATTCGGCATCAACACACGTCCCTCAGCATTCATTACCCGTAGCGAGTGTTCGGTCGAAAGCCCGGCCTCTAACAACATGCGCAACAAGTTGATCGCGACCGGCATTTCCCGGGACAAGGCATTACGGCGCACACTAGCCCGATAGCGCAATACATAGCGGGGACCTAGATAACCGAATGCAATCGCAAAAAAAACCATCGCTAAATTTTGTACAACGGTCAGATGACCTACCGTGAAAATATAAGCACCGGCACAAACTACCGCGATCATCGGCGCCAACCACGAAATCGACAAAAAAAGCATACGCTTCCGAGCAACATACCAGCCCGCTTGTTTCAATAGCCGGGTGATTTCTTCCTGATCGTCACTAGAGAATAATTTTCCCATCCCGCTTTTATTCATGCGTTCGATTGCCGACAATATCCAACCTTCATCAGCAATATTATCTGAGCTCATCCCCGATTTGAGTAAGGCCTGAAAACGTCGCTGCGAAGCATTGGAAGCGCCATCCGAGCGAAATGAAGCCCACAACATCAAAACGCCGGACAAAATCAAAAGTAATGCGATTGCCCAATATGTCCACAATGTCACATTGCTCTCCTAGATACTTTTGACCATTCGCCACAGGGTAAATGCCCCTGTCAGTTGCAGACCTATCGCAATCATCAATAGAATTCTGCCGGAAGCATCTTGCCACATCGTTTCGAGATAGCGGGGGTTCATCAGCATGATATAGACGGCCAAACTAGGCGGCAGTAAACCCAACACCCAAGCCGTTACTCTAGTCTCTCCGGTCAGCGCCCTTAATTCGCCGCGCGCCGCTTCACGATCATGGATCATTTTAGCCACATTCTGAAGCATATCCCGAACACTGCTACCGTAGCTGCGGTTGATTCTGATGGACAGCGCTAACAAGTACAACTCGTTGATGCGATAAAGATCGGCGGCTTCCTGTATTGCCTCGCCCAAATCGGCACCCAATTTGCCGGCACGAAGCACTCGAGTGATAATATCTTTAAGGGGCGCGGGCGTTTCATCCGCCGCCAGACTCAAGGCCCCTTCCATGCTGCGGCCGGTACCGAGACCGCGTAACACCTGATCGAGAAATAACGGTAATTGCGCCAAAATTAGAACGATCCTTTTTTTCGCTTTATGTAATAGCCATAGATAAATCAAAAGCATAATGATAATAGGTGTTGACAATGCAATCGCCAGGCCTTTCCACAGGCCCACTAGGAAAACAATCATCATCATGGCTAATAAACCCGCCAACACCTGCTGACTTTTCGCGTCTATTCCTGCCCGCCAGAACAGTTGTTCAACCCAAGGCCAGGCATAACGTCTTTCAGGCTTCAAAACCGACGCTTCGATGCCGGACGATTCGACCATACGCCGCGTTACCTTCTCAACAAACGCATCACGCTGGCTTTTTTGATACATAAACAAAGCCAAGGCAAACATGGCTATAGCTATAGCAAAGCTCAGCATGCTGTTACTAATCAAACGATTGACCTCCTTCTTCCGGAAACAAACGACCACCATCTATTTCGAATTTTTGACCGGACGGACGGGAACTGCTCGTCAAAAAATTTTTATTGACCCTATCGAACCTAAATAGCTCGTTTAGTCTAAACTGCCCTTCATGTAAACCATCCACTTCTGCGATTGAAATGATACGGCGCGTTCCGTCCGAAAACCGAGCGATTTGAACAATGATATCGATCGCACATACGATCATTTGCCTAAGTATTTCCGCTCCTCCTTGAAAGTTCGCCAAGGCCGCCAACATCTCCAGGCGACCTAAAGCGTCCCGAGCGCTATTGGCATGCACCGTACTCATCGAGCCGTCATGGCCGGTGTTCATCGCCTGAAGCACATCCAATACTTCTTCGCCGCGCACCTCGCCCAGGATAATTCGATCCGGCCGCATCCGCAAAGCATTACGAACCAAATCTCGAGCCCTCACCTCGCCCGAGCCTTCGACATTAGGTGGGCGCGTTTCTAAGCGAACGACATGATTATGACCGAGTTGGAGTTCCGCTGCGTCCTCAATGGTTACAATTCGCTCTTGCTCTTCGATAAACCGGCTCAAGATATTAAGCAACGTGGTTTTACCGGACCCTGTTCCTCCGCTCACCAAAATATTACAACGATATCTAACCGCTTTTCTAAGAAATTGCAGCATCGCTTCGTTAGCCGTCCCATAAACCAACAAATCGGACTCGCGTAGCGGGTCCTTGCGGAATTTGCGCACGGAAAGGCAAGGGCCATCGATAGCCAACGGCGGTATGATCGCGTTAATCCTGCTACCGTCGGACAAACGCGCATCCACCATCGGACTCGACTCATCCAACCGGCGTCCGAGCGGTGCGATAATTCGCCTAATCACACGTAGCACATGGTCGTCATCGATGAACCTTAGATCGGCCTGCTCTACCTTTCCATTACGTTCTAAAAAAATATTTCGGGCGCCGTTTACCATGATATCGCTGATTTGGTCGTCCGCGAGGAGCGATTCAAGTGGACCGTAACCGGTCAGCTCGTTAATCATCTCTTCGGTCAGGTCATCGAGATCGTAGCTCGTAACAGCCAGTTGTAATTGAGCGGCATACCGCGATACATGATCATGCACATAATTTTCGATTTGCTCGTGACCCCATTCATTCAATGGAACATTGTCTTCTTCAACGCAATCGATCAAATAACGATGCAAGGAATATTTGAGATCCTGATAAGTTTCGGTATGTTTAAGACTGTAGTCATAGAGCGGATATTTAAGTCCCATTCTAAATGCCTCTACTTAACACTAAACCAAGAAACCAGATTTTTGAGAACCCCATTGTTTTTATTTTCTTTTTTAACCTCGCCGAGATCACGACTCATGATCTTCTTCGCTAACTTTTTAATCGCCAGGGTATAGGGATCGCGGGGAGCGCATTTGAATAAACTTTCACCGGAATTCATCATGCTCAATCTTGCCATGCCGGAGGGCGGCAATGTCGTCTGGAGCGGCAAACCGAATCCGCGCGATAAACTTTCGGCATCCGGAGGCAACTGAGGAAGATAACGGTCGACGATTAACTCAACGGAATCCATTGGAATCTTATGTTCGATCATTTTCTTTACTAATTGCATATTTTGCTTACAACTTGGTACGCTCTGCTCAACGAGCACCAGGGTATTATCGGCATTACTAAGCAGTAAATAAAGAAAATCCGATCTTGGAACACCGCCGAGATTAAGGATGATCCGAGAGAAATAACGACGCAGCATACCGAGCAAGACATAAATATCCGCGGAAGTAATTTCACTCATCGCGCTTTGCTCTTCCGGTAATGCCAATAAACTCAGACCGCTCTCATGTTTGGCGAAAGCGCTATCGATTAACATCGAATCGAGACGACGTAGACTCCTGACCGCATCGCTAAAACTGTAAGGCGAATTGAGCCCGAGATAAGTCAAAGTATCGCCGACGGGATTCCCAAGATCGAGTAGCAGCGTATTGCGTTCTGTTTGTTTGCCTTGCATGGCCAGAGCGAGATGAAGCGCCAGCATGGGCGTATCGGCCCCTGGACGGGCGCTGACTAAAGCGGTAATTTTACCCAACGAAGCCGTCGGCACATTGGGAGCCGGTGCGCGATTTTGTAAGCGTTGAACCAAGTTAATAACTTCACCGGGGCGGCTACCGGATACAATATAATCACGCGCACCGGCGCGCATGGCCGCTAGCAACATCGCATTATCGACATGGTCGGCCATCGCGATCACCGACAATAATGGTTTAACCGCAACCAAACCCTCGATCAGCGCGGTATCTTGCCGTAGCGACAATTCCGTCAATGCCACAAAAACGACTTGTGCACCGGTCAAATCGAGTATCTGTCGCACGCGTTCCATAGACGGCGAATCGGCAACAACCACCTCGCCTTCTTCACGAAATACAGTTTGCAACCAACGTAGGTGCTCCTGATTATTGGTGACAGCAACGTAACTGTGTTTGCGTATGATCGTCATGTCGTTATTTCGAAAAGCCCGACCGTGCGGGAGCCTTGACCTTAAACGAGCCCGACTCCAGGAAGAATGTTTGAAAAAAATTCGGGTCGTATTGTCGGAAACGTTCACCCGGCATCGCCGGTAAATCGGCGCCCTTCGCGAGTGGCTGCACCAAATGTGGCGTTACCACCATAATTAACTCCCTATCGTTGCGATCAATATGTGTGGAACGAAAAAATGCGCCGAGAACCGGAATATCGCCTAGCCATGGGAATTTATCGACACTCGCCAAGGTATTCTGACTGACTAAGCCGCTAATCACGAAACTTTCGCCATCACCCAGCGAAATACTGGTATCGGTTCGGCGAACGCGCAAGGCCGGCACCGCGACGCCTCCGCTTTGGATACCGGCGGTAAAATCCAGCTCACTGACTTCGGGCGCGACTTTTAAAGCGATACGGTTTTGATCCAGCACTGTCGGCGTCAACGACACACGCACCCCAAACTCCTTGAATCGAATGGTATTACTGCCGGACTGCGCGCCGCCCTGGGGAACGGGAATAGGAAATTCGCCACCCGCTAAAAAATTGGCGCTTTGCCCGCTCATCGCCATTAACGAAGGTTCGGCCAGTGTATAGGCAAAACCGTTGTTCTCAAGTATGGAAACCACACCGAGAATGCCTTCGCTGGCATTACCGTAAAGAAAATTGAAAGCCTGGGCATGAGGAAAGAAGCCGCTACTAAGCAAAGAAATCGCACCTTCGCCGGCAGATTCAAAACTGCCGACACCACTCAAATTTCCCGGCGTGGAGAGGGCCAAGGTTGTGTTCGCGGTATTTCTTCCGAGAAATAGACCGGCATTCTGCATGCGCCTGCGGCTGACTTCGACAATTTTGATATCGATCTGCACTTGCGTATCGAAATCCAAAGTCGTGGCGTCAATTGTGGATTCACTTTTTTCACTCAACGCCTCGAGCGCTTGATGATGCGCTTCGAGCGATTCACTTTTGCCGTTTAATTTTAGCTTTTCACCGGCTTCCGAGACTTGTAAACCAACTTCTTCTAGCTTGTCAAGCGCAT
Source organism: Gammaproteobacteria bacterium (assembly GCA_018830325.1). Lineage (GTDB taxonomy): Bacteria > Pseudomonadota > Gammaproteobacteria > Methylococcales > Methylomonadaceae > Methylotuvimicrobium. Next base: position 8,475 of record JAHJSQ010000148.1, on the reverse strand, counting down.
GCCTTTCCAAACTAGCGGATGCTGTGACCATTAATTCCGCTTGAAAATCCGGCGCTGTAGAATCCATACCATGCCAAAGCATCAAATTCGTCACGCCCGGTTTTTTAGGCGTGATCAACAATTGCCGGTCGTCGATGACATCGATATCGGCAATTTGCGAATCGCCAACGGCGATACGTTTAAATCCACTTAAATAACGGAAGCTATGTTGCTTACCCATTTCGATATGGATCGTAGAATCGAAGGCATAGGATAAATGAGTCGCGCCTAAAAGAGTCGCAAAAAATACAGCTTTGAAAAATTTCATCTTGGCAATTGCCTAACCCATCTTTGTAATAATTCTATTCGATAAGGCACGTTAACGCCCCAAGGTCAAAGTTTCAATTGAACTCCCTCTATGTACAACGATACTTCCTTGGTCCCGAGAACTGATGCTTTCGACATGAGCAGTCGACAGCGCCGATCCAGGTCTAAGCAAATCACTTAACACCCTATAATACCTACTCTGCAGGTCTTGTTCGGATTCGGCATAAGAATAATCGATATCGTTTGCACCAACCTCGGCGCTAGCCGAAACCTTAGCTCCCTGTTGGACGCCCCGTAGCGCCAGCCTAATCTTGCCGACGGATTCGGCGAGCATCAGTATCGACGCATCGGACACGGCGACGGCTAGTACGGCAGTCTTACTTTTTTTACCGGTAGGCTCTACTTTCTTAGACTGCCCGGTAACGGCTTTGATGCCGCCGCTACTTGTTTCTAGCAGGCGACCACCGTCCTCATCAGAGTGCTGATCCGGCGACTGCAGCATATTGCCGAAAGCCAGCACGCGCACATTCGTTAAAACCACTTGGGCCGAACTATTCGGACCCGTTTCACGATCTGCCCGCAAATAAAGAAGCACATCAACGTGATCTCCCGGCTCGATGAAACCGCCTGTCCCGGTGACTTCGTCGACCTTAACAGCTACCGCCCGCTCCCCATGATGAAGGCTCAGCGCCAGTTGACTATAAGTCGGGAAATGTCCGGACATCAGCATTTCCCCCGTGGCGATATCGACTCTAGGTCTGCGGCCAACAATAGCGACGCCTGTAGCGTAAGATCGAACAGGACGGGTCGGCACAAGCGAGGTAGTCAAATCATCCTCAACAATAGCCTGCCCCGCCGGAATATCCCGCGCGGCGAATACGACCGCCTCGCCTTTTGGCTCTTCCGCCTCGACGCGCACGACTTCTTGTTTGTGCGGTTGATGCTGACTGGCTCGATAACCGAAATAACCGATCGCAATAGCACCGATCGCCAACAATAAAGCGAGTACTCGTAAAACCGTACTACTCATGTTACCTCCTCCATCGACCGCGTCAGTCTATTTTTAATATGATACTTCGACCGTTATGCGAATTATCCCCAGTAATCAGCCAGGCGTTTTAACGAGTACAAACATCAATTCGTTTTGAGCGCTTCGTCCGCGCCCCGGAGAATACTGAGGAACGAGCATGAAATAACTTCGACAACTGTCGGAAGGAAGTTGGTGGCTCGATTGACAGGTGTCGGCGGCAGGGAAAACCGCCGTCAAGCTTACATGGACGTATTCACCCAGCACCTAATTTCCATAAGCCATCGGCTATGGTTCGTTCCCTTGGATAATTCATCCAGCACCTAAATAAGCCATGATTTTGAATCATTGCCAAAGAACTATGGAATTTAGGTGCTGGATTTAGGTGCTGGGTTCACGGTGCCCTGTCAAGCGAGTCACCGAACCGCCGCAAAGCCTACTACTTGTAGCAGTTATTTTGTGCATATTCCTAAGGGAAATAATTATATACTATTTGAGGCTCTATAATTCGACTTTGTCATGTTGTTTGTATTAAAAGTCAACCACTTACTCATTTTGGACAGTTTCGTTTTTCTTGCTGGCTGATCTGATAGCCGATAAGCGCCGACGGTGGCGCTCTTTCACTTGAGCGAGTAAAACAGCGAAATCGGTTTGCTTGTTCGGCAAGCTTTTGGCTAAGAGTATTTGTATGTCATAACAGCTCAATAGCGGATAGCTTTCCTCATGAGTCATGCGTTGCTGCAGCATGAATAAGCCGGCTATCATGGCGAGCGCCATATGTCGATGCCAGGATTGCCATTTTCGGGCTTGATAGTGCGCCAGACCGATATGGCTTTTGTGATCCTGAAAAGCTCGTTCAATCCAATACCGCTGCGCCTGTTGATGCGCCAAGGTAGGCACCGCCGTTTGTGCCGGCGCATTGCTCAAGCTGTATTTGATCTCGTTCGGCGAATCGAGCTCCCGACGGACCAATAAATGCCACTGATAAGCCGTATCGCTGCCGGCCTCCCAAAGCCAAACCCGTTGGTGGAGGACCTCAATCGTCAGTGATCCTCGACAGGTATCTCGTAGCGTCAGCCGTTGCCAAGCCGAATCCGGCTGTTGTGAGGCCCATTCTTGGGCTTGAATGGCTTTCGCTTGGCTCTGGTAGCGAGTGGCGGGTCTTCCTTTGCCATGCTTGCGTTCCGGCAAATAGGGTTGGGGGTCTTCCACATAGATCTGTTGATCTTTGTGAACATCGGCCATGAAGCGCTCGCCATCGGCATCCAGCGCACGAAGTAGATGGGGCGCGTTACCGTAGAGGCCATCGAAGCCGACCCAGTCGAAGCGGACGCCGAGCGACCGCGCATGACGTACAATCTCAAGCGCCAATTCCGGCTTAGTGCGATAGCTTCGACAATCGCGCGGGACATCGGCTTTTTCGCACCGTTCTGCGTCATCGGTCCAGGCGTGAGGCAAATACAAGCGGGCATCGATTAATGCGACGCGATCGCCTTTACCTAAAGCGCCGAAAACGCCCACTTGGCAATTATCGACCTTACCCAATCGACCATTCCATTGGCGAGCCACGCCAACCGAATGCTTTCCGCTTTTGTTAAACCCCGACTCATCGATAATGAGCGCGGTGCCTTCGGCACCCTCGAAGCATTGATCGACCGCCAGGGCCGCGCGATCCATGACCGGACGGGCGAACCAACTGGAATGCGTAAGAAAATTTTGCAGGGCCTGGTCGTCAGAGTCCGGAACCACCTCGGCCATCCGCTCCATGTTACGTTTGTCAGCTTGGAATAAGCCTTTGATGTAATGGCCGGCTTGCTTGAATACGGTATGATTCCCGGAACGAAATAAATCTTGAAACGTTCCGATAAACGAATCTAAGGACTGACAAAGCGAGAAGAGTGCTTTGTCATCTTGAATCCCGTTGAATGTTTCGTTAGTCGAGTGGTTTGTAAATCATCCTGTTGCCCTGTTTTCATCGCTCTGCGATAATGCATGTATTATACTATATTTATATAATATTCAGATACTTAAACATGACAAAGTCGAAATAATTTGAGTCCCGTAAGTGACGCGGCGGCTTTTTAATAAAAAATGTAGTGATGAAACTTGTTAGAATTATGAAAGAAGACACATTGCCTAGCCGGCCGCTCATAGCTGTACGGAGGCCCGCCCGGTTAAATGCTGAGGCAATCTTGGCACCGCGCCGATTCCGGGAAAGACTAGAATCGGAACCAATGGATTATCCGGATAATCCATAAAACTAACCGTTACAGTCAATAAACCACTTGCTGGGTCGAAAACCACCTGAACATTCTGATTACCTTCCCCTAACACCGCTACATGAGCGGCGGGCGGCAGCCAATTTAATAGCTCACCTACAACGTTACGAACTCTAGGCGCAACACCGTTTTGAATGTAATCGTCAGTACTACCGAATTCGGTCGATTCCACAGCAACGGCCGACCTGGCACCTGAAGCCGCCGCATGCTGAAACGCCTGCAACATCAAAAGTGGCATCGAATAACTGACGATGGCATAAAACAACGTAAAAAAAATGACGAACAACAGCGCCGCCTCAATGGCTGCAGCTCCACGCTGGATACGCAAGCTACTTGATAATGGCTTAATAACGGTCCGTTGACGAGGCATCTGTTTCATCGAAAACTCGCTCATCCGAGACTGTAAAAGAATTTTGGCCAAGACATCATAAAAAAGCCTTATTCGCTATGAAGTGCACGAAAATAACGAAAAAAAGAATTAGCACTTCAATGAAATAAATCTTCATATTCTTCATGCCTGTTTTCTTGGCATCGAATATATTCACAGTTTGGTAGGCATCTCTCAAAGCTGCCGGCCGTTCCCACGCTATTGAAAAGACATGCTCTGTGAAGCCAAGCAGGCCGGGTACGGCAGACACCCAGCCCGAACCGCATGATTAAAACGGCAATGGCGCCGAGCCGGAACCGAACCCGAACAAAGCCACAAGAAATCCGGCTGCCAGCGCCGAACCGAACGGTAGGAATCTGCCTTTCGGTTCGGGCACGCCGGCAATGGAGATACCCATGCGCGACAACGGCAGCTCCAACAGAAAAAACCATCGGTACGCCGCCAGCCACAACAAGGCGACTCCACCCGCAAACAAACTCGCCACGGCAAACGTAATCAATGCCGCGTCGAAGCCGCCCAGCAAGCCCATCGCGGCAAAGAGTTTAACATCGCCCGCGCCGAGCTTCTTCAAGACATAGCCGGGCAAGGTCAAGGCCAGCGCCAAGGCCCAACCGGCCAGCCCTGCCGTCCACGGCACATCCAGCCAGCCTTGCCCGGTCACGGCATAAGCCGCCAGCGCCGCGCCCTGCGCACCGAGCGTCAGACCATTGGGTATGCGGCGCTGAATTAGGTCATACCCACCGCAAACAAGCGTCCATAACGCTACCAACCAATAGGGTAGTGACACTAACGTTACTATAACCAATGGCTGAATCTAAACCACTGAATTCTTGACCTTAACCTCCAGCCGGTAACGCACCTTGAATTTGGGTAAATAAATTTGCAACCGCCGTATTAATAGGATCTACAAAAGCAATCAACGCCAATGCAACCATGGCTGCAATCAACGCATATTCAATTGCGCTCGCACCTTCTTCATCGTGCAGAAACTCGCCCCACCATTGTTTGAATTTAATGTTCATTTTTAACCTCTCCTTGGGCTATCAATTGACATTGCCCAATTTAGTTATTGTTGAAGGCTAACGATTCCTTTCGACTTTTTACGTCTTAACCTAAAACGCTAGATTAATCCGTTAGTTAATTATTATACTCTTCCTTGCTAGCCATAGTCACAGAAAACCGTTAAAAAAAAGCCCGGCTTATTCACAGTTCTTAACTATTATTTGTTTAACAATTTAACGATAACTGCTAACGCGCCTTTCTTTCATCGACCAAATCCTGACAGGCTTTATGAGCCCATAACATTGGGCTTCTTGATTTATCAAATGCTTCAGATCCGCCGGTAACCATCATCAGGACAAGCTCACCTATCATCCGCATCCGGCAAAAATAGGCATTTATCTCGCATTAGATACTATAGCCGGCTCCGAGGCCTTAACGCACAAGAGTCAAAATCCTAACCCCCAAACTCCGCCTGGTCAAGCTATTTCCTATCAAAAAACTCAACTTTTAGACTGTTTTCCGAGTTCACGTTGCGAGCGCTAAAGTAGCGCCGCGTCTCAGCGCGCACAACGTTAGAGAGCAGCAACAGCCCAATCAAGTTGGGCATGGCCATTAGGCCATTCATCAGGTCCGAGAAATTCCACACCAATTCCAGCTGCATCGTCGCGCCGATCACGATGACAGCAACGAAGACAACGCGATAAAGTACGATGACTCGCGCGCCTAGTAAATATTCTACGGCTTTTTCGCCGTAATAGCTCCAACCGATCAACGTCGAAAATGCGAATAATACTGTCGCCAGCGCGACGACCAGCGTTCCGGCGCTACCCAGCGTCTCGGCAAAACTCAAGCTAGTCAGAACCCCGGCACTGACACCTTCAGTCCACGGTGTCGCGGTTAGAATAACCAGCGCAGTGATCGTACACACCAGCAAGGTATCGATAAACGTTTGCGTCATCGATACCAGAGCTTGCTTGACCGGATCGCAAGTCCGCGCGGCCGCGGCGGCTATCGGCGCCGAGCCGAGCCCCGATTCGTTGGAAAACACCCCACGCGCCACGCCGAAGCGGATAGCGGCGGCGATAGTTGCACCGGCAAACCCGCCGCCAGCCGCAATCGGACTAAAAGCGTGATAAAAAATTAAACGCAACGCGTCCGGTACTTCACTGATATTGATCGCGATAACGGTCAGTGCGGCACCTATATAAAGCACGATCATGAACGGCACCAACATTGATGTAAATCGACCGATGGAACGAATGCCACCGATCAGCACGAAGCCGGTCAACGACATCAATACAATACCGGTCGCCCAGGGTTCGACGCCGAAGACCTTGTCCAGCATGACCGCGACCGAATTAGCTTGAGTCATGTTGCCGATGCCGAACGCCGCGCCGGCCGTGAACACCGCAAACAGCCAGCCCAGCCAAGGAAGTCCAGCACCCTTGGCAATGTAATACATCGGGCCGCCGCGCATGCCATGCTTGCCTTGTTCGCGATATTTAACCGCCAATACCGCCTCGGCATACTTGGTCGCCATGCCGACGATGCCGGTCATCCACATCCAAAAGACCGCTCCTGGCCCACCCAACGTAATCGCGGTTGCAACGCCGACGATGTTGCCGATGCCGACCGTGGCCGCCAATGCCGTGGTCAAGGCCGCAAAATGACTGATATCGCCGACCCCCTTGTGATCCTTGTCGAAAATCAATTTCAATGCGTGACCGAGCGCACGAAATTGCAAGCCGCGCAACAGAATCGTCAAATACAGTCCGGTACCGACCAGTAAAATAAGCATCGGCGCGCCCCAGACCCAGCCCGACAAAGTCGCAACTACATTTTCAAAGGTTTCCATGGATATTCTCGTTATTGGTATTCGGCTTAGTTTGCGTCGAAGCTATATTTATTTTGGAACACGGCAAAGAGCTTGTGGAGCAAAGCCTTTTCGCTCTCGACGATACGGCCTCGCAAAGCATAGGGGTACTGTGTCGTGCAAGCGGCGGCAATGTCCATGCAATATTTCAGAATATTTCGGCTCCGATCAGGATCGGCTGAAAGGTACGAGCCGACGACCAATTCGTTCAGCGCGACAAGCAGTCTTTGCGGCGGTCGTTGGTGCGCGAAACGTTCTAAAAAATCATTGGCATCCTCGGTCATTATCAATGGAATTCCCGCCGCGCGGTCGAGATGCGCAATGTGTTCTATCGTAAATTGATACAGCAATACCAGCTCGGCGGGCTGATTTTCTCCGTCGGCCCATATCATTTCAATTAAAGGGATCAGATCTAGGAAATAGTAATCCGAAGGTTTAAGCTCGAACTTTTTTGCTAATAATTCAAAGTTATTTTGTTTGTCGTTACTCATAGCGCAACCATTATGCCAACCCAATTGAAATGTTAATCCAGCTTTAACATTTGCCTATTATACCTTTCGCAATTCAAATTTCTTGGCAGAAACAAAACGTTGGGCACCTTCTGCGGGACGGCTTATTTAACTCGTCCCCAATGTTTCGGTTTGCCCTAAACATTTCGGCTTACTTCGGCCAAAGTCGAAACGTTTAGGATGGGGTTGCAACCCCCGTCCTGCTAGGTTACTTATTATTTCTGGACAGCTTAACTTAGTATTTGGCCTTGGCCTGGACGGGTTAAATAACCCGCCCCGCAAAGGAGTCATCTTTTCTCGTTTTCGAACTCCGCACAACTAACTCGCAAAATACGCAGCATTTTTTCAGGCATAAAAAAACCCGCACCCAGTTCATGGGCGCGGGTTTTTAATTCAGTTTAGATAACCGTTACTTCTTCAGCTTGCGGTCCTTTTGGGCCACGAGTAATTTTAAACTGAACGTGCTGGCCTTCATCCAGTGATTTGTAGCTGCTGGTGCCGCTCAGGATATTCCGGAAATGAACGAAAACGTCCGGACCTTGTTGTTGTTCGATAAAACCGAAACCTTTATCTGAATTAAACCATTTAACGGTGCCGGTAGTCATTGCTGCAGTATTCATAGTAGTCCTATAAAATTTTTAAATTAAAGCCTTAAAAAGGCGGGTAAAGCTGATAACGAGGAAATTACTATATGAAAAACAGGACGAATAACTACTGAAGAGACATCGAAATGGTAAACAAAGGTAAATCTAGTTTTCTAGCTGGGGCCCATTGTAGGCCGATTATGAGTATTGTCAATTTAATTCTGGAAAATCCGTCGATTAATTCTGTTTCCCAGGATTCTCCGCTCATCGTTATTCGTATAGATTTGTCTTGCTATCTTAGCTAATACGACCTCGACACCCTTTATTGTCACCTAACGCTCTTGTAATTATTCACACCCCCTATCGTTCCCACGCTCCGGCGTGGGAATGAAGACCGAGACGCTCTAGCGTCTCGTACCGCTGGAGCGGTACTCAGGCGTTCCCACGCAGAGCGTGGGAACGATAATTGCCGGGGGACTGAATAGTTACACGCTCTTAGCTTTCCCT
>JAHJSQ010000147.1 GCA_018830325.1 Gammaproteobacteria bacterium | reverse complement strand
GGGTATTTTTCTGCCATCTGCCAACCAATCTAGGTTCATAATGACCACCACTAATGTTGTTGTAGCTAGCACTTATTCACTATGATAAGTCATTTAAAATTATAGCTCAGTATGTAGCTTTATTAGCTACTGGCCCTATATAATATAAAAAACTTGTGTAGATACCTATACCCTAAAATAGGGAAGTTATTTACGACCAAACCTTTAGGTCCCGGGTAGTGAAAATTCGATTTTTACACGCGATACAAAGGTTCCAACTCATTTTCTACCGGCTTATCGCTGAATTGCTCTCTAGCTTTATGCTCGGAAAAAGCCTGGAATAACTTTTTACCTTGCCAGTCTAGCCGGTCGGCACTATAAAGACATGCATTCAAGTGCATGATCTCGTCTCTTAACCTGGCCTCGCAATGATTGGCCAAGTCACCTAGACTGGCGACCTTGTATTTTTCCCGACCCCAACCGATCAAGGCATTCTTAGCCGCTTGAGAATCGTTTTCGGCACAGGCTTTTTTCAAGGATTTGACATATACAGACAAGGACTGTTGAATCGGGTCTTGCACTTTTCCTTCGGACTTTACCGGACGGCGTAAGCCAAAATAAAGTCCGGTTGCCAGCCAACCGACTGCACAAAACAGCGCCGCCCACATCCAATAATCGGATTGCCTGGATGACTGCGGTGGGCTCTTGGAACTTGCGGTTTCTGCCTGAACTTTAAACTCGGCATCCGATGCGGGGGGCGGCAACTCGTTTGCCGTCATTGCGCCTTCGGCAATCACCGTTATTTCCGGTAATTTAGCGATTTCGACTTGTCCGGTGCGGGTATTGAACCACGGTATTTCGATCGCCGGCAGTGTGTATTGGCCGGCTTTTCCGGGAATGAACGCGATTTTTTCTTCGCGTAGCGCCTTGATGCCTTCGGGACCTTTATTCTCGTTCAAAACAGGCTGATCCGGGTAAGTTTTCAGCTCGGCTTGTTTCGGCGCCTTATGCAACTCGGGCAATTGACCAACCGTCGCGCCTTGAGCGGCAATGCGTAGCGTTCGAGTGAGCGGTTCGCCGACTTTCATTCGAGCGATATCGCCGGACCATTCCTGACTCAAACTCAACTTATCGGCAGCCAACCAATGACCGCCGGTAAACGTTTCCGGTATCGGTCTTATCTCGAGCGTAACGGGTTTTGAGTTAATACGTTTCAACTGAGTACTTTGGCGATTAAAAAAGCCGTTGAACCGAGGCTGGCCTCCTGTAATCACTTCGGCATCGAGTTGCAAGGGCGCTATTATCATAGTACCGCTTTGCTGCGGAAAAATCGCATATTTACGCTCGGTGACTTGATAACCGATACCGCCGATTTGAGTTGTGTAATTGCTGTCCTCGCCAAGCTTTTCGATGATGGCATTATCTAATTCCGGTTCGGATAACCGGGCTTGCGTGATCGACACTCGGCGATAGAAACGCAAGGTATAGAGAACTTGGGATTGGACATAAGGATTTTCCGGCGTGGCCTCGACTTCCAAAAACAGATCGTCATCAGCGGCCTGAATCTCACGGCTACCGGCTTCGGTCACCATCAAGGAAACTTCATTGCTACGATCTTTGCCGAAAGTAATGGCCGGTATCGTCAATTCGCCCGCGCGTTTAGCCATGACCGACAATTTCCATTGCTGCGTCTTACTGTATTGACCGTTAATGATCGATGTACTACTGCTTTGACTCCGGCCGAGTATCTCGAAATCTTTTTCGAGCGGTGCGAAGTCGGGCTGATCGTCCGGCGTTTCATCGGCAATAAAAGTAATCTGGAACGATTCGTTCAAGCCGACCGGGCTACGATCGACCGTTACATCGATGTTTGTGGCCTGTGCCTTGAAAGCCGCGAATAGACTAAACACTATCAGCATCAAGAAGCTCTCCATCGAGAGCCTTTTTTTTGTCGCTATCCTCATCGTCGTCACCAAGCTTCGTCTTGTTGCTTTTGCCGGCCGCGGCGGCCGTATTGATATTGGAATTTACGTTTCAACAAGCCGGCCGGATCATCCGGAATACGTTTCAGCCATTGTTCGCTGGCTTGTTTAGCTTCATCGGCCGGCTCGGTTTCTTGGGTTGCCGCTTCTTCTTTTCCTTGATCGTCGGGCGTTTCGTCGTTTTGCTCTTGAACTTGACCTTCATCCTGTTCCGGATCGTCTTGTCCTTCTTCAATGTCTTGAGGTTCGGGCGATGAACGTTGCCGGTCTTGACCGTCCTCTTGTTCTTTTTGATCTGGGGGTTCGCCTCCGGACTCTTCCGAAGGCTCGCCTTGTTCGCTTTGTTCGGACGATGGCTCGGAATCTTGCTGTTGATTCTTATCGTTTTGGCCTTGTTGCTGTTCTTGCTGTTGTTTTTCCAATTCTTTTTCGACAACGGATTTGTTGAAAGCTGCGTCTTCGTGATCAGGATCGAGCTTCAACGCTTCCTCGTAGGCCGTGACGGCATCGGCCAAACGTCCCGATTGCGCCAGTGCATTGCCACGGTTGTAATGAGCCCGCGCGCTATGGCTATCTTTGAGTGTTTCAAGAACTTGTTCGTACGATCCTGACTTATATTCGGCGACGGCCTTCCATTCCGGATCATTAAACAAACCGGCCGCTCGTTCGTAGTCTCCGGCATCGAAAGCCTGTTGCGCTTGTTGATTCGGCGTTTTCCACAAACTTTGCCAATCCTGCGCCTCGGCCCGGTTCGAAAAAGGCAAAACCAGCAGCATCGCAATCGATAATACGCCTTTTCGGAAACTCAATGCCGCCAACGGCAAAATCAGTAACAGTAGCCAAGGGCCGCGTTCCGCCCATAATTCCAGTAATAAGTCATCATTCCCGGCATCGCTTTGAACTTGCCGGTTTTCAAATGCACTCAGCAGGGTTTCTATATCGCTGTCGTTCGGACTGATCGTCCGGTAGATACCGTTACCGAGTGAAGCTAATTTTTTCAATTCGCCGGCATTCAATTTCGGAACGACAATGCTGCCTTGTCCGTCCTTGACGAAACCGCCGCCCGGCGCACCGATCGGAGCGCCTTCGGCCGTGCCGACTCCGAGTATCGATAAGGAATAAGCGCCAAGATTTTTTACCGTGGCCTCGGTTTTATCGATATCGACGCCATCGGTTACCAAGAGAATATGGCCTTTTTGCATACCAGCTTGTTTCAGCAAATCGACCGCATGATTTAGCGCCGCAACGGAATTGCTGCCTTGTACCGGCATGATGTCGGTCGTCAATGCCGACAATTGACTGGCAATCGTTTGCGTATCGGCTGTCAACGGAGTCACGGTAAAGGCATCGCCGGCATAAACCAATAACGCGGTCTGGCCGTCCTTGCGTTGTTTCAGGATGTCGGCGATTTTGAAACGGGCGCGTTCGAGCCGGCTCGGTTTTAGGTCGGCCGCATCCATTGAGCGCGATAAATCCAAGCCGATCACCAACGCCGAATCGTCGCGGAAAACAGGGGAGGGTAAGCGTTCCCAGGTGGGTCCGGCCAAGGCGAAGATAGCAAGCAAAGCCGCCAATGCTCCGGCGGTCAAGGTCATTCTGCTGCGATTTTGTACTTTGTCCTGCAGGATATAGGGCAGCAATGGCTCGTCGCAAACCGTCGACCAATTACCCCGCTGTAGTTTATGTCTTAGCGTCAACAATAAGGCCGCAAACCAAGGTATTATCGCCAACAGCCACCACGGCCGGATAAAATGAAAGTATTGCCAGTCGCTCATGATACTCTCAATCTTGCCGTCGCGATGATGCCGGCCAAAACTAGGGAAATTGCCAGCGGCCAATGGAATAATTCGCTACGAGGCCGAAAATACTGTTTGTCTTTCTCGACCGGTTCGAGTTGATCAAGAATATCGTAGATTTGCTCAAGCTCTTCGGTGTTTCTAGCGCGAAAGTAACGTCCGCCGGTTTTTTCTGCAATCTCGGTCAAGGTCTTTTCGTCTAAGTCCATCGATGGATTGACTTTACGGGAACCAAAAAAACTGCGCACTATCATTTCGTCGGCACCGATGCCGATAGCATAAATTTTTAGATCATGTTCGGCAGCCAATTCCGCCGCTTTCAACGGCGTGACTTCACCTGCGGTATTCGCGCCGTCGGTCAGCAAAATCAATACGCGGCTTGTATCATCTTGGTTTCTTAGTCTTTTAACCGCCAAACCGATCGCATCGCCGATCGCCGTCATTTCGCCGGCCAAACTAATCACCGATTCGTTTAATAAAGTTACGACCGTTTTACGGTCGAAGGTCAAAGGCACTTGTAGATAAGCCTGAGTTCCGAACAAAATTAAACCGATTCGATCGCCGGTTCGGCGCGCGATGAAATCGCCGGCGACCCATTTCGTCGCCGTGAGCCGGTCGACTCGTTGTTTGTTGATGATAAAGTCCTGTTCTTCCATGCTCCCCGATAAATCGACCGCAAGCATCAAATCACGTCCGCTGATCGTTTGTTCGACCGGTTCGCCGAGCCATTGCGGACGCATGCCGGCAAATACCAACAAGATCCAAGCTATTACCGCAATCACCAGCGGCCAGCGCGCTGATTTTATTGATGCCTGCGCTGCGCACACCGAAAAATCTTCCAAGAAAGGAACTTTCAATGCTGCTTGTTGTTGCGGCGAATCTTGCGGCAGCAACCAGCGGACCAATAAAGGCAAGGGCAGTGCCGTAATCAACCAAGGCCATTCAAAATGTATCATCGTTTGTTTTGTTTTTGAGCCTTCAGCCAACGCTCGCACAGTTCGAATAATTCCGAGACATCGGTTTCCGGAGGTAATTCATTACGGTACGGAATTTCGATCAATTGCCGGCCAATGCCGTTACTAAAGGGTTTTTCCGGCAGCGAGGCGTCCAGATAGTTCAACCAAGCTTGTCCTGTTAAACCCGCACTTTGCTCTCGCGATGCCAAGCTAATCGTTACTCGGCGAAGCAACATCGACAGATGACTGACCTTTTCGGCAGGATTCAGACTCGGGTCTTGTTTTAGATCCGCCAATAATCGGCGCGCCGATTTCAGCGCGGTTTTACGAGTCAAACGCCGAATCAACCAAACCATCGACACGAGTAAAATCACAACCCCCAAAGCCGCCAGCCACCAGCCGAGCGCGGGCGGCCAAAAGCCGATCGGTTCCGGCAGATGAATGTCGCGTAACGGAAGCGGCTGTGGATTCATTAACGTAAACTCTGCACCGGATCTTGTACGGTGCTGCATTGAATAAAAGTCATTCGGAATTTTTTCGCAAGGTTTTCCAGATAGCGGCATCGCGCATTGAAACGTTGCTGATAATCGCTCAAACGATCCCGGTCCCGAGTATCGATGACCACATCGCGCCGGCTATCGGTCAGTCGAAAATGTCCCCCCGAAGGCAGGCTGCTTTCCAACGGATCGTAGACTTGAATCAATACGACATCGTTATGTTGGGCGAGCCGCCTTAAATGATGTTCGGCGTTGCTTTCAAGACCGCGAAAATCGCTGATGATATAAATCAGGCTGCCGGGCCGTGCATGTTGCGACAATCTTGCCAAACCGAGTTCGAAATTGAATTCGACCGGATGGCCTTCGCCGGTTTGCACCAGGCTGTGAAAAAACCGCAAAACCGCATGCCGACCATGTTGCGGCTTCATCTCCATACAGGTGCTATCGGAAAAGATTTGCCCGCCGATGCGGTCGCCGTGTTGCTGCGCAGTCCAAGCCAAGAGCCCGGCCAACTTGGCGGCCTGTACCGATTTGAACACTCCTCGTGTCGCAAATTGCATCGCCATGCGTTTATCGACCGCAATAAATACCGGCCGTTCCCGCTCTTCGCGAAACAACTTGGTATGGGTTTTTCCGGTACGGGCCGTCACTCGCCAATCGATGCTGCGAATATCGTCTCCAGGTTGATAAAGCCGCGCCTCATCGAATTCCATACCGCGTCCCTTCGAGCGCGATACATAGCCTCCGGTTTGCCGGGAGCGGATCGACCAACGATGCAACTTAAGCGACCCAGCCGTTTGTGCCAGATCGACCAAGCTTTTCAAACTTACCGCGACTCGTTCGTAGGCAGCTGAAGAGGGATTATCGGTTTTGTTCGACAGCATCAAGGAACAGCAATCCGGTTGATCAATTCGCGAATGAAATAATCGGGTGTGATTCCTTCGGCTTCAGCCTCATAGGATAGAATCAGGCGATGCCGCAAGACATCGAAAGCAATATCCTGGATATCCTCGGGGCCGACGAAATCGCGTTGCGCCAGCCATGCCTTTGCTCTCGCGCATCGGTCCAATGCAATACTTGCCCTTGGACTTGCGCCGTATTGCAACCACGAGGCCAAATCCTTGCCGTAGGCGCCGGGATTGCGGGTCGCCAAAACGATTTGCAGCAAATAATCTTCAAGATTATCGGCCATGTAGATAGCCAAGACTTCCTGACGGGCTGCAAATAAATTTTGTTGCTTCAACGGTGTAAAAGACTCTGTTGTACCGTTCTTAGCGTTTTTAGCTTCGTTTCTTGCGAGATGCAAAATACTTTTTTCGTGTTCGGCTTCAGGATAATCGATTTTGATATGCAATAAGAACCGGTCCAATTGCGCTTCCGGCAAGGGATAAGTGCCTTCCTGCTCAATCGGGTTTTGCGTGGCCATGACCATGAACAAGGCGGGTAGGGGATAAGTCGCGCCGCCGACGGTAATCTGCCGTTCGGCCATCGCTTCGAGCAATGCCGCCTGCACTTTGGCCGGCGAACGATTGATCTCATCGGCCAAAATCAAATTATGAAACAAAGGCCCTTTTTGAAATTCGAATGTACCTTGTTGAGGCCGGTAAATTTCGGTACCGGTCAAATCGGCAGGCAATAAATCCGGCGTAAATTGCACGCGATGAAAATCGCCTTCGATACCCTTGCTGAGTATATTGATTGCCCGTGTCTTAGCTAAGCCCGGCGCACCTTCAACAAGAATATGACCGTCGCTCAACAACGCAATCAGCATTCTTTCTATCAATACATCCTGTCCGATAATTTGCTTACTGATAAAGCTTTTTAGCTTTTGCATCGCACTTTGATTAGTAATGTCTACGCTCATGATCCTGAATGAATGAAATTTAAAATCCTAAATTTTATACTTCGCGCGGCCACATTTGCGGCTTTCTGACGCGCTCTTTTGTCCGGTAGCGGTGTTACCTACATGGATGTAGGTAAGGGGCGTGAGCAGGAGCGGAAGCTTTGCAAAAACAGTTACATAGCTTAGCTTAACGCCTGTTTTCGCGCCTTGCTACCGAACAAAATAGCATTGCCATAAAATCCGCAAACATGACCGCACGAAGTATACAAGGCATGCAGTTAATACCTTGCCGAATTGCTTTAACAATTTTTATGCCGAAAGGTTCCCATTGTATCTGTATGAGGACTAGCATAGAAGTGGGTAACTTTGCGAATAAACGGTGAGTTTCTTGTGTATTGCTGTGTATAAATTAACCAGGTCGATTTTATCCACAAACCCTCCACATCTTGAACCGAAGCTTACAAGCAGTTTAGTCATAGAACTAAAGTATTGATAAAAAATATTAAAAAAGGCTTATCCACAGATTTTAGCTTGACTAATAGTAACAATAATTTTAAATCTTTTAATTTGTTATGATTATAGACAACCGATTCTTTCAAAATCATGTCCCAATACCGCAAAAATCCACTTAAAACTACCGAACTACCCTCAGGCATTCCCTTCATCATCGCCAATGAAGCCGCCGAACGGTTTAGCTACTACGGCATGCGCGCTATTTTGGTCGTGTTCATGACCCAATATTTAGTAGATGCATCGGGTCAACCCGATCTGATGTCCGAGCATGAAGCCCAAGGCTATTTTCATTTATTCGTTTCGGCGGTTTATTTGATGCCTTTGTTCGGCGCGTTACTGGCCGATAGCGTGTTCGGTAAATACCGAACCATCCTTTATTTATCGCTGTTTTATTGTTTCGGTCATTTGACCTTGTCGATCGACGATACCCGTTTAGGACTTTTGATCGGACAAGCATTGATAGCGTTTGGAGCAGGCGGTATCAAACCTTGCGTGTCTTCACACTTAGGCGATCAATTCGGTCACACGAACAGCCACTTGATGACCAAAGTCTTCGGTTGGTTTTATTTTTCAATTAATCTCGGTGCTTTTGTCGCGATGCTGTTGATTCCCTGGCTACTGCATAACTATGGTTCGTCGCTTGCTTTCGGCGTACCCGGGGTATTGATGTTGTTGGCCACGATTATTTTTTGGGTAGGACGTTATCGTTTTGTACATATTGATCCGGCCGGCATGGGTTTTATCAAGGACATGCTTAGCTATGATGGTGTGAAGATCCTTGGCAAATTGACCTCGATCTATGTATTTATCGCGATTTTCTGGTCTCTATTCGAACAAATTGGCTCCTCATGGGTTTTACAGGCACAAAAAATGGATAGAGTCATATTCGGTATCGAGATACTACCATCACAGATTCAGGCGGCTAACCCTTTGCTGATCATGATCTTGGTTCCTTGTTTTTCCTATGGCTTGTATCCATTCTTGAATCGTTATTTCGATTTGACTCCCTTAAGAAAAATATCGATCGGCTTGTTTTTAACCGTATTTGCATTCGCGATACCGTCGTTGATTCAAATGCAATTAGATGAAAGGCTAACGCCGCATATAGGTTGGCAATTGTTGGCGTATTTGTTATTGACCGCGGCTGAAGTCATGGTTTCAATCACTTGTCTGGAATTTTCCTATACGCAGGCACCGAAATCGATGAAATCTTTTATCATGGCTTATTATTTCGTGTTTATCGCCGCCGGTAATTTATTGACCAGTGCAGTCAATTTTTTAATGATGCCTTCAGACGGCTCCAGCCAATTAACAGGAAGTGTTTATTTTTGGTTTTTCACCGGACTGATGTTAATTACCGCATTACTATTTTTAGTGGTAAGCCGGCGCTATCAGGAACAAACTTTTTTACAGGATGAGCAAAGCAGTAAAGAGTGACTTATAATTAGGGACGGGCATGAAATAACTTCGACAAATGTGGAAGAGGGTTCGGTGGCTCGATTGGCAGGTGTCGGCGGCAGGGCAGAAAATTGCATTCACCCAGCACCTAAATTCCATAATTCATTGTCTATGGTTAATTATCTATGTAATCAATCAAGGCCAATAAGCTATGGAAGTTAGGTGTGGGTTTACGGCGTCCTGTCAAGCAAGCCTCCCCCCAACTATGCGTAATACTTGTAAAAGTTATTTTGTGAATATTCCTTAATAATATTTCACTATTGAATTGCTTTCATTCGATTTGCTGTGCTATGTGATTGTCCGGTAATAACAAAACGATGAGAATACCATAATGCGAATTTCAATTTTTATACTGGCTATTTCGGTCTCGACTATCACTCACGCCGATGCTTTTAAATGTGTCGATGCCTTGGGAAAAACCATCTATCAAGCCAAGCCTTGCGATGAAAATCACCAAAGTGTCCAGATCAATTTTAAAACCGGCGGCGCGATTGATAAAAGCGAGCAACTCAAGAGAGAAGCTCAGCAACTTGAATTGCAAAAACAGCAGGAATTAACCGAGCAGCAATTACAGCAAAAACAAGAACAGTTCTTAGCGAATGCCAAAGAAGAAACTGAAATTAATCAAACCTTAATTAAGAATAATCCGGTTCAATTTACTCCTTATGCTATTCCGCCTTACGAATACGACAAATTAAAGCCCTTGGTGCAAAACTTTCAATCACGCCTCCCGGAAATTGAGCGTATGAGAAGGTTGGCCGCACAAAAACAACTGGCATCGGGACTTTGCGATCGTGTCGAATCCTCGGAGCTCAATGTTAGAAGTACTTCGGAAAACTTGGTTTTTTTGGTGGATTGTAGTAACGGCGAATCGGCTTATTTCAATGAAACCGAACTCCAGTAATCTTAATGTCTAACAGTAAAACAATTTTAATCACCGGTTGTTCGTCCGGAATCGGTTATACGACAGCGCTTCTACTCAAACAACGAGGTTATCGTGTCATTGCTTCGGCTAGGCAACAACACGATGTTGACCGACTCAGACAGGAAGGCTTTGAAGCAATAAGGATCGATCTTGCCGATAGTGCGTCGATTCGACTAGCCGTTTCCGAAATGTTGATCATGACCGAAGGTAGAATCGATGCATTGTTTAATAATGGTGCCTTCGGCCAACCGGGCGCGGTCGAAGATTTAAGCCGTGATGTATTACGGTTTCAATTCGAAACTAATTTTTTCGGCACGCACGAATTGACCAACTTGCTCATACCGATCATGCGCCGGCAAGGGCAGGGCAGAATTATTTACAATAGCTCGGTATTGGGGTTTGTCGCCATGACTTACCGAGGCGCATATAACGCCAGTAAGTTTGCATTAGAAGGTTTAGCCGATACATTACGACTAGAGCTTAAAGGAACCG
Organism: Gammaproteobacteria bacterium; assembly: GCA_018830325.1. GTDB lineage: Bacteria > Pseudomonadota > Gammaproteobacteria > Methylococcales > Methylomonadaceae > Methylotuvimicrobium. Next base: position 12,580 of record JAHJSQ010000147.1, on the reverse strand, counting down.
GCATTCATTTATCAATCATTGAACCCGGACCGATTCTGAGCGATTTTCGTAAAAATGCCTTCGCGATTTTCAAAAAAAATATCGAACCTAGCAACAGCTTTCATAAGGAGCGCTATGCTGCAATGGAAACCCGCTTGCAAAAAGAAGGCCCTGCCGTACCTTTTACGTTGCCGCCTGAAGCGGTAGCCGAAAAAGTCATCCATGCTTTAGAGTCGCAACGGCCCAAAATCCGTTATTACGTGACTTTTCCTACTTATTTATTTGGCTATCTCAAACGTATTTTACCAATGTCCTGGCTCGATACTCTGCTACTTAAAGTTTGATGTTTAGCGATCTAGAAGAATTGTCGATTCAATGTCCTTACTGCGGCGAAACGATTTCATTATTGCTGGATATCCCTTCCGGTTCACAAAGTTATTACGAAGACTGCTCGGTTTGCTGCTCTCCTATTTACGTCCAAATCGAAGTCGATGAAAACGGTCAAGCACATGTTGCTTGCAAACGCGATGAGGATTGAATCTATAACGTAATCATATTCGATAAACTTTCTAAGCCAAGCATCAGCATTACCCTACGATTATACTTGGTTGAATTGATACGCTTTGTTTTAATTTGAGTTTGATATTACGGCAATCTACGATAGAATGGCCCACGCTAAGTAGCTTTAATTTGATGGAATTTCTGCTGCATTGCTGAATAATAGTTACTATGACAACATGAGGACAAGTTAGACATGAAATTTTTAAGAAAGGTATTGTTATCTCTGGCTATTGCTAGCTCTATGGGCGCTATTGCTACTCCTGTAATGGCTGCCGATCCAGGCAGAATTTCATATGAACCTTCAGAAGCAATCAAATTGACTTCCGAAAAAATTCAAGCCGCGATCGACGCAGTTGCAGCCGGTTCTTCGGCCGATGAAGTGGCTGCTTTAGTCAAAGATGCTCTGGATATGAGCAAAGAAATCAATGCCAATGACAAGGTTGACGTTGCTCGCGCACGCGCGAATCGTCCACTGAAAAAAGCTCGCAGCGCCGCTAGAAAAGGATCTTTGGATGGTGTCGAAGAAGCTCTGCAAAACGCTTTGAAACAATATAGCGAATTACCTGGCTTGATTTAATTATCTAAATTACAAGCTGATAGAAAGGGCGCTAAAAGCGCCCTTTTTTATGTTTTACTTTTTAGTAGTATACCTATCGCACTTCAAATTTCCGCGATGACTGCTTGCTTTTAAATTAGTGATTAAGCAGTGCGGTATTTTGTTTTGTATCAGCTTTTATTTAATCAACCTGGAGATCCGGTAAAACCCTTTTTTGGTCACGCCGGCTTAGGTATCCATGCTTTTGATGAGTATTTGTGTAAAAGGGGACTTTATACAGCGTACCATCGTGTTCTTTTACCCACTGCTCGTGTGATGTACTTTTTTTTGCCGTGCCTTTTTCAGAATTCAGTAGCCTGAAGCTTATATGTAATCAGAAAAGGATTTAATGAAACGCCTTTAGCATATCAAGGTTTAAAAACGCTAAAGGTTGTCATGAAGTGTTTAAATGGCGGAGGGAGAGGGATTCGAACCCTCGTGGGACTTGCGCCCCCCACTGATTTCGAGTCAGGGCCGTTCAGCCTCTCCGGCATCCCTCCGCAAACAATACAATTTTATCTTACCTTGTCATGTCTACTCTTAGAAGCGGAAATATTCAAGGCTATGCAATTCTAACATTTTTTGCTCTACGTTTTTTCAATTATGAAGATCATAACCTAAAGCGTTTAGGATTCGTTCATAAATAACTTGCCTATTTTTAATGCAAGGTAAGTAGGTTCGGTAACTCGATTGACAGGTGTCGGCGGCAGGGCAGATTTTTGCTCCTGCAAAATCTGCCCTGCCGCCGTCAAGCCTTGGACATATTTACCCAGCACCTAAATTATCTATGTAATCAATCATGGCCAATAGACTATGGAATTTAGGTGCTGGGTTTACGGTGTCCTGCCAAGCGAGTAATCGTACCCTCTTCCACGCTCAGTGTATTGGAAAGCAATCATTGACTATTTCCTAAATGGTTTATTTAGTAGGAAAGAGAACCGTTTCAACTGCTAACGCGAACATAGCCTTTATTTTCCTATACAAAAGCTGGAAAAGATCAGACCTAGCAAGTCATCGGACGAAACAGCACCAGTAATTTCACCGAGACAATGCTGCGCTTGTCTGAGATCCTCGGCCACTAATTCACCGGCTTGATGATTTTGTAATTGCGCTTGAGAACTCTGAACGAACATCAAACCCTTTTGTAAGGCTTCGATATGCCGTCTCCGAGCTATGAAAACATTGTCGGTTTCGGATTGATATCCGACGCTGTTTTTCAAATACTGTTTGAGAAGATCAATGCCTTGTTCTTTTTTGACGGATAAATAGATCTGTGTGCCTTGTTCGGATTCGCGAATCTCAGGTTTAATGCCGATTAGATCGATTTTGTTGTAAATTTTTGTGATAGGTACATGCTCGGGCAGGCTCTCGAGTATTGATTGATGCTCGGGATCTGTGGCATCGATCATCAATAAGACTTTATCGGCTCGATTCATTTCCTCTCGTGCTCTGCGTATGCCTTCTTTTTCAACGGCATTGTCGCTGTCGCGTAAACCTGCCGTATCGATGATATGCAGCGGCATGCCGTCGATTTGTATACGTTCTTTCAACACGTCGCGTGTAGTGCCGGCAATGTCGGTCACAATCGCAGCGTCATGGCCGGCCAAGGCATTCAATAAACTGGATTTACCGGCATTGGGTTTACCGGCCAATACTATCGTCATTCCATCGCGTAGCAATCGACCTTGTCGCGCAGTCGACAAGATAGTTCGAAGTTTTTCCACCAGTCGGTCGATACGATTTTGCACCACTCCGTCACCGAGAAAATCAATTTCTTCATCGACAAAGTCGATTGCGGCTTCAACATAGATTCTGAGTTCGGTCAGTTCTTCAACCAATTCGTTAATTTGCTTCGAGAATGCACCCTGCATCGATTGTTGTGCGGAACGCGCCGATTGTTCGGTACTGCTTTCTATCAAGTCGGCAACCGCTTCAGCTTGCGCTAAATCAATTTTACCGTTAAGAAAGGCGCGTTCGGTGAATTCGCCGGGCCGTGCCAGACTGGCGCCAAGCGATAAGACGCGTTTGAGAAGTATATCGAGAATGACCGAACCGCCATGTCCTTGCAGTTCAAGAATATCCTCGCCGGTATAGGAAGCCGGGGCAGGGAAATAGATGGCGATGCCCGTATCGATGAATGAACCGTCGCTATCGATAAACGGTGTCAATACGGCATATCTTGGTGGTAACGGACGATCGGTTAATTTAGCGGCAATAATAGAAACCGCCGGTCCCGATATCCGTACAATGCCGACGCCGCCGTTTCCGGGCGGCGTGGCAATCGCGGCAATGGTATCGTTGGTACCGATGTCCACTCAGGTTTTACTTAGCATCTTCCAGGTTTTTAGTGATGTACCATTGTTGGATGATCGACAGCGTATTGTTGACCACCCAGTACAAAACCAAACCGGCCGGGAAAAATAGAAAGAATACCGTGAATACGATCGGAAACATTTTCATGATTTTCGCTTGCAACGGATCGATCGGTGCAGGATTTAGACTTTGCTGAATTTTCATCGTAATGCCCATCAGGATCGGCAAGATAAAAAACGGATCTTGCGCCGATAGATCCTGTATCCACAACGCAAACGGAGCTTGACGCAATTCAACGGTTTCGACCAATACCCAATACAAAGAAATAAAGACCGGAATCTGCACCAATATCGGTAAGCAGCCTCCTAAGGGATTTACTTTCTCCCGTTTATACATGTCCATCATTTCTTTGTTGAAACGCTGTCTGTCATCGGCAAAACGTTCTTGCAGTTCTTTCAGACGGGGTTGAATTTTGCGCATTTTTGCCATTGATCGGAAGCTGGCTTGCGACAATTTAAAGAACAGCAGTTTGATACATAAGGTCACACCGATAATAGACAAACCCCAGTTACCGACAAAACCATGAATTTGATTCAGTAACCAGTAAATCGGTTTGGCAATAATCGTTAACCAAGCGTAGTCGACGGTCAATTCCAAGCCTTTGGCGATTTTTTCCATCATCGGTTGGATTTTCGGGCCGGCAAATAATTTTGCGCTAAACTCCATATCGGAGTTCGGCTCGACCGTAAAGGCGGGAGAATAGGAACCGATTACGTAACGCCAGTCTTTGAGGTCTTTAGTATAAAACGTGTTTTCTTGATCCTTGGGCGGAATCCATGCCGCAGCAAAATAATGCTGAATCATCGCACTCCAACCGCCTGTCGTTTTGACATTCAGTTTATCGCTCGCCATGTCGTCGAAACTGACTTTTTGATACTTATTTTCTTCGGTATAAACGACGCCGCCGGCATAGGTTCTAATAAAAGTATGCCCTACTTCATCTTTATACGGAACTCTTAACAATTGCTTATATTGCCGGCCGGTCCAAGGTTGTGTCGAATCGTTTGAGACTGTTTGATTGACACCAATGGCATAACTGCCGCGTTTGAAGGTGAGCGTTTTAGTGACAGTCAGCCCTTCATTATTGGTCCATGTCAACGGTACAGTGATAGTGTCTTGATCTTTACTTAAATAGTATTGATCTTTTTCATAGTTAAATACGCTATGGTGAGTCGCTGCATTTGCCGAACCCTCTCCGGCAATCAAACCGCTTTGCGCCAGAAATAATTTTTCCGGGGTGCTATCGAATAAGCGGATCGGACTAAGGTCTTTTTCCGGTTTCGAAAAGCCGAACAGATTCCAAACCCATTCAACAGCGGTGTTTTCTTTTTCACGAGGGTATTTCAGCAAATCAAGGTTGCGAATCGTGCCGCCTTTGGGATCGATTTCCAACGCCAGAACATCGGTTGTTACACTAATAATAGCGTCCGGTTCGGTTACCTCAGTAACTATGGGTTTTGCTTCAGCGCGTGACTCGGCTTGCGGTTCGCCGGTTGCCGTGGGCAAGTCTTCCTTAAGGTCTTGGGACGTTTGTTGTGCGACGGGAGTTTCGCGTTTTGGACCGTAATCGATTTGCCATGCGTCATAGAGCATATAGATCAGCATTGCAAAAGTAACGACTAATATAAATCTAATGTTATCCATTCTTTTTACCAAATTTTTTCTGGAACAGGATCAAGCCCGCCTTCGTGAAAAGGGTGACACTTTAATACTCTTCGGAATGTAAGATAGGTGCCCCGGGCGGCTCCATGTTGATGGAGCGCCACTAAGGCATAGCAGGAGCAGCTGGGATAAAAACGACAGTTTTTACCTAACAATGGACTTATAAAGTATTGGTATAACTTTATAATTGCTATGAGTAAGACTCGCATCGGTTTACCAACCTAAGCCAATGCCTTGCCAATGACTTTTGTAATTGTTCCGGTGATGCATTGAGTGCATCTTTTCGGGCCATGACAACAACATCAATATTGATCAATTCGTGTTGTTGTAGTCTAAAGCTTTCCCTGGCAGTCCTTTTGAGCATATTTCTGTCCACAGCCTTTTTAATGATTTTTTTCGCAATTGCCAGACCCAGTCGAGGATGATTAAACTCATTCCTAACCGCTAGTAATGTGAAATAAGCATCACTCGATTTTACCGGTCTGGTAAAGACTTTTTTATATTCAGAAGGCTTCCTTAACCTTAACTGCGGCGGGAAACTAAATACCTTGTTCGTCAATCACTTAGACTGTTAGTTTGGCACGGCCCTTGGCTCTACGGGCGTTAATGACTTTGCGGCCGCCTTTAGTCGCCATTCTGGCACGAAAACCGTGAGTTCTTACGCGTTTAATTTTACTGGGTTGATAGGTTCTTTTCATGGCCTGTAATCCTGGTTCAGATGATTGTTAACAAAAACGGATAAAAAAGATCCGGGATGATAGAATAAACGCCGGTTTATGTCAATTATGTCGGCACTGATTTGATTGCTGTATAGTGGCATATTTTTTTTATAATATCATCTATTTACTCTTCGCTACCTTCTTAAATAATGAGTGTACTCTGGAACAACTGTCTCGCTAAACTTGAAAATGAAATTTCTTCCTCGGAATTCAGCACCTGGATTAGACCCTTGCAGGCAATCGAAACCGATGGACAAATCAAGTTATTAGCGCCGAACCGGTTTGTGCTGGATTGGGTAAAAGAACATCATTTCGCCAAACTGGAAGAGGCGATACAGCAATTTTCCAACGGCTCCTTAAGCTTACAATTGGACATCGGCTCAAAGAAAGCCATGCCGGCTCCTCCACCGCAGCATACTAAAGCACCCGATACTAAAAAATCACGCCCTAACTTTCTTAATAAAGCATTCATTTTCGATAACTTTGTCGAAGGTAAATCTAACCAATTAGCAAAAGCGGCTTCTATTCAAGTCTCCGAAAATATCGGCAAGGCATACAATCCGTTATTAATTTACGGCGGCTCCGGTTTAGGTAAAACACATCTGATGCATGCGATCGGTAATGCGATCTTGCAACATAATCCATCGGCGAAAATCGTTTATCTGCATTCCGAAAAATTCGTGCAGGATATGGTCAAGGCTTTACAACAAAACGCGATCGATACTTTCAAAGAATATTATCGAGGTGTCGATACCTTGCTGATTGACGATATTCAATTCTTTGCCGGCAAGGAACGCTCTCAAGAAGAGTTTTTCCATACCTTCAACACGTTGTTGGAAAAAAAACACCAGGTTGTTTTAACCTGCGATAAATATCCGAAAGAAATCGTCGGTTTGGAAGACCGTTTGAAATCGCGCTTCGGCTGGGGATTACCGGTTGCAATCGAGCCGCCGGACCTTGAAACCCGTGCCGCTATTTTAATGAAAAAAGCCATGATGGCGGGTGTCGATCTACCTCAGGAAGTCGCGTTTTTCATCGGTAAAAGGATTCCTTCGAATGTACGAGATCTCGAAGGCGCACTACGACGAGTCATTGCCAATGCGCAATTTACCGGACGCGAAATTACCACCGAATTTACCAAAGAAGCATTGCACGATCTAATTTCCTTACAAGATAAGCTCGTCAATATCGATAACATACAAAAAACCGTCGCCGAATATTTTAAAATTAGGGTTGCGGATTTATCGTCGAAAAATCGCAGGCAATCCATTACCCGACCACGGCAAATTGCTATGTGTCTGGCTCGTGAATTAACTTCGCACAGCTTTCCGGAAATCGGCGAAGCATTCGGTGGGCGCGATCACACCACGGTTATTAATGCTTGTAAACGCATTGCCTCCTTGCGCGACTCGGATGTAAAGCTTGAGGAAGATTATTTAAACCTGTTGAGAACATTGTCGCATTAACGGTGTTTAACTTGTGGATAAGTATAGTCTTTAGCATAAGAGAATAGTTATCCTCTTTTTATCAAGCGCTTATCCACAGCTTTAAACTCCGGCTTTATACAAGGTAAGTTATTGATAAATAAGATATTAAATGACTTATCACGCTTTTTTTATAGGCTAATAGTAAATATAAATAAATATCTTATATGAAATATATTATTAATAGAGAACGGCTATTGGTTCCATTGCAGCAAATTGTCAGTGTGATTGAAAAAAGACAAACCATGCCGATTTTGTCAAATGTGTTGATGGTTTTTCGTCAAGACAGCCTGGTAATGACCGGTACCGATCTTGAAGTTCAAATTGTTACCGAAATTGCGATAGAAAATTCGACTTTTGCCGAAATTACTTTACCGGCCCGAAAGTTTCTCGATATCTGCCGCTTGCTGCCAACTAGTGCCGATATCAAATTAGAAGTCGCCGACGACAAAGTTAAGGTGCTTTCCGGACGTAGCCGTTTTATTTTAAGTACACTGCCTGCCGAAAATTATCCGGAATTTTCAGAAACCGAGTTAGACCATCGGTTTACCATCAATGCCGGACTTTTTAAAAAAGCGCTCGAAAAAACCGTTTTTTGCATGGCGTCTCAGGATGTACGCTATTATCTCAATGGGTTATTACTCAACATTTCTAATTCGCGTATCAAACTCGTTGCATCCGATGGACATCGTTTATCGGTTTTCGAAGACAACTTGGAAAATCCAGCAGGATATGAAGCACGCATCATCCTGCCAAGAAAAGGGGTCATGGAATTGGTGCGTTTATTGGATGATCCTGAAATTGAGCTTGCGGTTGAATTTTCCAGTAATAACATAAGGGTTACGATCAATAATACGATCTTTTCAGCTAAATTGGTCGATGCCAAATACCCCGACTTCAATCGTGTCTTCCATCAAGATTTTTTAACGCCGATTCATATTCAACGCCAGTTATTAAAAGATGCCTTGACTCGGGTAGCGATTCTATCGAACGAAAAATACAAAGGCGTAACTTTCGACCTTTCTTCGGATTCCTTGAAAATTAGTGCGCACAATCCTGAACACGAAGAAGCCGAAGAGGAAATTGTCACCGATTATGTTGGCGAACCGCTTTCGATTGCGTTTAACGTGCAATATGTGCTCGATGCGATTTCCAATATCGATTCGGAAATTTCCGAGTTGACGATTGCACGTAATTCCAGTTGCTGCATCATTGACGAACCGGAAACAAGGTCTTATCGATTCATCGTGATGCCGATGCGTCTATGATCTTTGCTTTATGCACTTTTGGGGAACTTTATCAACGGATAAATGAAGCCTTTTAAATCAACTGAATCAGTTATTGCCTCGGCATGCTTTTTTATGGCCAACTTTTCACTAACTTCCTGAAATTTCTAAATCGCAGTCATTATCAAATGTGGAAGCGACAAAAAACCGAGCTTGTTCATCTAACCGGTGTTAACCGGGTGCTTTTTTGACTAGCAACTAATAACCGATGAGTTTACAAAAGCTCGACATTTTTAATGTTAGAAATATTCGGCAAGCCAGTCTGCAACCATCGCCCGGACTCAATTTAATTTATGGGGCTAATGCAAGCGGTAAGAGTTCTGTCCTTGAAGCCATATTTATTCTTGGCCGCGCACGTTCTTTTCGAACCACCCATATCAAACAAGTCGTAAACTTTGATCGAAACGACTTAATCGTATCGGGCAAAGTGCTGCAACAGGGCGGGCGCAGCAGTTGCCAACTAGGAGTACAATTCGATGGAAAGGTTTCTGAAATACGAATTCAGCAATTACCTAATCAACCCCGGCATTTGCTTGCTTATGCCTTGCCTATTCAATTGATTGAGCCTAAATCTTATCGTCTATTGGATACCGGGCCCCAAATTAGAAGAGAATTTATCGATTGGGGGACTTTCAATGAAAACGAACAATTCCTCTTGGCTTGGCGGCAGTATAAAACCGCATTGAACCAACGAAACGCCTTAATCAAACAAAGGCAAATGCATTCCATCCAAGTCTGGAATAATGAATTGGTTAATTACGGTACAATAGTCGATCAATATAGACGGGCCTATTTACAAAGGCTTGAGCCGGTTTTTCAAGAATTTGTCAGTCGATTTCTCGGCACTGAAACTGTTCAATTCAATTATTTATCGGGGTGGGATAGCGTTAAAGGTTTTCGCCAATCCTTGGATGATGACCTCGATCGTGATCTACGCTATAAAATGACGCATAGTGGTCCGCATCGTGCCGACTTAACTGTTTCAGTTAACAATCGACTCGCCAAGGACTTTGTATCGCGCGGTCAATTGAAATTGTTAGTCTTATGTTTAAAGCTTGCGCAAGTACAATTATTGTCGACACATCAGAGTAACAATGTGTGTGTTTTAATTGATGATTTTACTGCTGAATTGGATACAACCAAAAGAACATTGCTAATAGAATATTTACAAGCAATGGATGTTCAGGTTTTTATTACAGCCACTGAGCTGTCTGAGTATGGTGATTTGAGTAAACTTAAAAACTATAAAATGTTCCACGTGGAACATGGTGAAATTAAACAAGCGTAATGTTTCACGTGAAACATTGGTACATTGAGAAGGTAGTAAACACACATGAGCGAAAATATTAAGCAGTACGATAGTACGAATATTCAGGTACTAAAAGGATTGGATGCGGTCAGAAAAAGGCCTGGCATGTATATCGGCGATACCGATGACGGTACCGGGTTGCATCATATGGTATTCGAAGTAGTTGATAATTCAATTGATGAGGCCTTAGCCGGGTACTGCAAAGAAGTTAAGGTTATCATTCATAATGATGGTTCAGTGACGGTGTCTGACGACGGAAGAGGGATTCCAGTCGATATTCATAAAGAAGAAGGGCGATCTGCAGCGGAAGTCATCATGACGGTGCTGCATGCTGGCGGCAAATTCGATGACAACGCCTACAAGGTCTCGGGCGGATTACATGGCGTAGGTGTTTCTGTGGTAAACGCTTTGTCCGAGGAGTTGAATCTGGAAATCAGGAAAAACGGAAAGCTCTATAAACAAAAGTATCTCATGGGTGAACCGCAAGCACCATTGACGGAAATCGGTCCGACCGAGGGTAGCGGAACTAAAATCAATTTTAAACCGAGTGATCAGACTTTCGGCGATGTTGAGTTTCATTATGATATTTTGGCGAAAAGACTCAGAGAATTATCGTTTTTAAATTCCGGAGTCAGAATTTGTCTGGAAGATGAACGCACCAATAAACAAGACGTCTACGAATTCGAAGGCGGTATCAGTGCATTCGTTGAACATTTAAATAAAAATAAAACACCGTTATTTCCCGATGTGTTTCACTTTAGCGCCGAAAAAGAGGGTGTAACCGTCGAAGTCGCTATGCAGTGGAACGACTCATACCAGGAAAATATTTTTTGTTATACCAATAATATTCCGCAACGGGACGGCGGCACGCATTTAGCCGGATTTAGAGGGGCATTAACCCGTACCATCAATCAATACATCGAAAATAACGGTTTAGCAAAAAAAGAAAAAGTCTCGACGACCGGCGACGATGCAAGGGAAGGGTTAACGGCAGTGCTTTCAGTTAAAGTCCCCGACCCTAAGTTTTCCTCACAGACCAAAGACAAATTAGTTTCATCGGAGGTAAAACCCCTGGTCGAATCGACGATGAACGAGAAATTGCAGGAGTTTTTGTTGGAAAAACCGCAAATCGCAAAAGCGATCGTCAATAAAATCATCGATGCGGCCCGAGCCAGAGAAGCGGCCCGTAAAGCACGAGAAATGACACGCCGTAAAACCACGCTGGATATCGCCGGATTACCCGGTAAACTGGCAGATTGTCAGGAAAAAGATCCGGCTCTGTCCGAATTGTTTATTGTCGAGGGTGACTCGGCGGGCGGTTCGGCGAAACAAGGCCGCGATCGTCGCACGCAAGCGATATTGCCGCTAAAAGGTAAAATCTTAAACGTCGAAAAAGCCCGCTTCGACAAAATGATCTCGTCAGAAGAAGTAGGCACCTTGATCACCGCGCTTGGTTGCGGTATAGGCAAGGACGAATATAACCTTGCCAAACTCCGTTATCACCGCATCATCATAATGACCGACGCCGATGTTGACGGATCGCACATACGAACCTTGCTATTGACGTTCTTCTACCGGCAATTACCGGAAATCATCGAAAAGGGCTATATCTATATTGCCCAACCGCCGCTGTATAAAGTAAAGAAGGGTAAACAAGAGCATTACGTCAAGGACGATGCGCAATTGAACGATTACCTGATACAACTGGCCCTAGACAAAGCAGCGCTGCATACAGATGACAGCGCACCGCCGATACAAGGCCAAGGTTTGGAGAAATTGGCGAAGGAATACACCGAGGTACTAGCCATCATTAATCGCTTGACTAGCCGTTATGACGATGTGTTTCTCGAACAATTGGTCTACATGGAGCGCGTAAGCGATGAAATCAAACAAGACAAGGAACGCTTGGCGGCATGGGTCAGCCAATTGGCCGAACGCCTATACAACCCGCAAAGCAAAATGGTCTTCACGCTGGAGCTTGATTACCGGTCGGCCGGCGATTACACGATAACTGTCAACAAACGGCATCACGGCAATACCAAAACCTTCATACTGCAAGCGGCATTCTTCGATAGCAAGGATTATCAGAAAATCGCGCAATACGCCGAGGATACCGCCGGAATGTTCGGCGAACAATCTAATATCCGGATGGGAGAGCGTCAGCAGTCTATCGAAAATTTCAAACAAGCGTTCGACTGGATGATGAAAGAAGTCAAAAAAGGCCAGCACATCCAGCGCTACAAAGGACTAGGCGAAATGAACCCTGAACAACTCTGGGAAACCACACTCGACGCCAATAGCCGCCGCATGCTGCAAGTCCGCATCGAAGACGCAATCGCCGCCGACGAAATTTTCACGACGCTAATGGGCGACATCGTTGAACCGCGTCGGGATTTTATCGTCAAGAATGCGCTGGATGTGACGAATTTGGATGTGTAGGTGTTTTCGGTCTTAATGGTTGATTGTTAAATGGCGAATTCGTATCATAAGTGCATAACCCGTTTATCGAGACGGGATGCGGCTTACTCCATGAGATCAGGCGCAAGATGTGGTAAAAAGCATCCCGAAACATCACTGACGGGAGAGCTTTATGACTTACACACACCTTACCC
>JAHJSQ010000152.1 GCA_018830325.1 Gammaproteobacteria bacterium | reverse complement strand
TACATCGTGAAGGGCAACCCTTCCCCTCGAGTTGCCAGCGCGGGATGCACTTCCACTTGCAGCCCCTCGGTGTCGTTCAACGGGTGCGCAACGACCCCGCGGCTGATCTTGGGCGGCTCGTCATCCGCCGGCGCGATGGTTCCAGAGCCGATAGGGATCGTGGGATCGGGGCTCTTCACCACGTTTCCCCCTCAAGGTCTCCCCCGGCTGTCCCCTCCCCGCCGTCGGGCTTCGGCTTATTCTCCTCCCCGGCGCCGGTCGTCTTCGGCTTCCCCTTCTTCGCCTCTCTCACCTCGCCCTCCGTCTCCCGCAGCTCTGCCGGATCGTAGGGGTAGAACCGCCCGGTGGACCGATACCACCGGAATCCCGCCCAGGCCCGAGGGGATGGCAGGTCCTCGCCCCACCAGTTCTTGACCAGGCCCGCGAGCAGGTAGCTCCCCTTTGGCGTGTTCACGTGGTCAGGCAGGTCGCCCTGTACCCTCAGTGATTTCAGGTACACCGCGGCGTCGCAGGCGTGTTGCAGCTCGTAAGATCCTCGGAAGGCAGCGGTCCCGATCTCGCGGGTGTCCTTGCCCTTGGCCTCCCGGCCCGTGGCCGAGTCCTTGTTTGTGTCGCTGGTGGCAAAGCAGATCCACTTTTCTTCACGGGCCACCCGGCCCAATGCTTCGGCCAAGTCGCTCTGCGCTTGGATCTCACTGTCGTCGGACGCCCTCCACCGCTGGATCGGGTCCAGGGCCACCACGGGCCACACCTCGCGATCGTGCTCTCGCGCCAGGTCCTCCCGCCACACGCCCACCGCGCGGCGCAGCCACTCCACCATCTCCACTCCCCGCTTGGGCGGGTTGTTTGTAACCCGTTGAAATTGCCTGGCGTGGGCGAGGTGGCCCGCGGGTGCCAGTGCTTCCTCCGCGGCCTGCCATCCGAAGGTGTGATCGGTTTTCTTGATCCCCAGCTCTTCCCACGTCTTGCCCGCCCGGAACAGTCGGGAGTCGTACCCGGTCCACCTCCCCAGCGTTCGCCATGTCAACAGCGCGGCGGGCATCTCGGACAGCAGGAACACGGGAGTCAGCGGTCCGGGTTTCCCGTTTCTCACCAGGTCGGCCGTGCGCAACGCCAGGCCGTCCAGGATCTGACACAAGAACGTGGTTTTGCCCGCGCCGGCATGCCGGGCCCCAATGAGCATCATGTAGGGGAGGCACAGCCCCCCGCCGATCAGTTTGTTCATGGTCTCGCCGATCCCGTGGCCGGCGTTCACCTCTTTCTGGCCTTCGTCATACCCCGCCCACGATGGCAGCACGGCGATGCTCACCAGCTCCCTCTCTTTGTCCCTGTCCAGCTCGGCCAGTCCATAGGCGGCGGCCATCGTGGGGGCGCACCGCTCCAACTCCTCGCGGTCCTTCTCGGGCTCTGCTTTCGTCTCGCCCGGATGCGGCGTGTCGTCGGGCGGTTCCTGCCCGTCCCATCCCTCCCTGCGTAGATACTCCTCGTCCACGGGCGCGCCCTGCTGCTGGCGTGCCTCCCATGCCTCGCGGCGCTCCCTCGCTTCGGGCTCGAACTTGTCCCGCAGATCGTCCCATTTCCAGGTGCAGGAGTTGTGCTGGCAACCGGCCGCGATGGCGCCGCTGGTGAACTGCATCACGATTGCCTCTCCACGGGCGTGGTCGGCATTGAACGGACACACCGGCAGTATCCACTTGCGCCCCTTGTCCCATGCGTGTGGGCCTTTGGCGTCGGGCAGGTGTGCGGCGATCCAGTCGGCCAGGTCGAACGTCGCGCCGGTTGTCGTTGCCTGGGGCGTCTTCGCTTCGGGTTTCGGCGCTTCGGGCAGGCTCCCGGCGAGGTCCTCCAGCAGTCCCCGGGGCACCACGTCCACAGGGTCGGGCACGTCCACCAGACGCGCCATGCGGTGCGGTCTGCCCGGTCTCGGGTCGCCCTTGCGAACCATCGTCCCGTACAGCTTCCAGATTCGGGCGGCGTTGAACGTGCTCGTGTCCACGTCCACCACGTCGGTGGAGAACCGGAACGACAGGGCCTCCAGGCACCGCGCCGCCAGTGTTCGGGCGTCGTCGTCGTTGGGGAGGTCCACCCGATACAGCAGGTGTGCACCGTTGCCGGAGTCGGCCAGGATCGGGCGGGGCCAACCTTCCTCGAACAGGTCCGTTGCGATGATTCGGGCCTGCGTCAACGCGGCCTCGTGTTCGTCGTCGGTGCTCGTGATCTTGAGCTTGTGCGACGCGGTGGCGTCCACGTCCACCAGCATCCACAGGCGCCGCGTCACATGGTCGTCGGTTGTTGCCTCGCCCTTCTCCACCTTCCAGCGCAAGCGGTTGTTCGCCCGGGCCAGCAGGTCCGGGAGTACCGGGTTCGGCACGAAGCAGACACCCGCCGCGTCGATGGTGCGAACGCCCCCCACCAGGGCGTCGGGGTCGTCGTAGTACCCGGAGACGGTGGGGGTGCGCCAGGTGCTCTGGGTCGTTGTGTCCCTCGCTTTGAACGCGCGGATCTCCGTGACCTGCCCCGGCGCCAGCAGCACGGCCAGGGTTCGGCGGATCTGCTCTTCGTCGATCTTCGGTGTGCTCATGACTCCCCCGCGCCCGATGTCGGCCACATCGTCACAGGCACGATCCCCCCGTCTCTCAGCCCCTTGCGCATCCTTGCGTGAACCCACTCCGATCCCTTGGCCCAGCAGCGCTTACACGTGGGCAGCAGGTGCCGTTGTCCGTCCATGTGAGTCACGCCGATCGCGTCCATGACGGGTTCCCCGCACAGGACACACGGCGGGCTGTCGTCGATGGCGCGGGAGACGTACTCGTCACCCTTACCCCAGCATCGGTTGCACACGGCGCGGCGGATTGTGCGTCCGTCCCTCTCGAAGAGTCCCCAGCCATCGGCGGGCCGGTGGCAAACAAAGCAGTTGGGTCGTTTCATGGTGGCCTTTCCTTTCGGCCACCCGTCACGCTTCGCAGGGAACCTGCTAGACTCCCTGTGTCGCGTGTTGGGCGGCGTTTCTTCGAGGCCTCGGGGGGCAGCACCTCCGGGGCCTCGCTCGTTTGCATCCTATCGCAGCGTTATTCGACACCGTGGCTATCCACCTGGTCGGCCAGGTCCAGTAGCGCGGCCTCCACCGCGGCCAGGCGCGTATTCAGCGCGGGGAGGGTGAGGTCCTCCAGCTCGGCCACCCGAACCGCCAGGGGGGGCTTCTCTGCGGCGGGGCTTATGTCCTCTGCTGCGCCGTCTTCTTCCCCCCTCCACGGTGCGTTGTCCACGTCCTCCACGTCCTCTCCGGCCAGCGGGGGCCAGGTCGTGCAGGCGTCCTCCCACGCGGCCTTGCTCGCCGCTCCCAGCCTCCCGGCGTCCTCCACCAACCAATCGATGGCTGTGTCTGGCGTGTCCCGTGCGGTTGCGGTGTAGCGGTCGGGCTCCCCTTGCCAGCGGGTCCAGCGGTGTACCGCGAGTACCAGCCTGCCGCCGGTCGTGAGGTAGATCCGGACGTGCACCCCGCGGGTCCAGTCCTTCGTGCACCCGGAATTGCCGCCGGTGCCATGCTCGCCCGTGCCCAGCAGCCGTCCTCGGAAGGCCAGGTCGCGGGCTCCCTCACGTGTGACGCGGTGCTGTTCGGGCTCCCCCAGGTGTTCGGTGTGTGTCACTTTCATGTCGTCCTCCTGGCGCCGATTGTCGGCCGGTGCCGGTGCCGTCGCCGCATGATGCGGCGGGT
>JAHJSQ010000146.1 GCA_018830325.1 Gammaproteobacteria bacterium | reverse complement strand
GAGCGTTAGCGAAGTGAAGATTTTTAGTCCCCGATAGCCGTAGGGCCGGGTGTTTTGCCGGAGTCTGCGCGACTAGCGCAGGCGGAGGCAAAATACAAGGCATCGCGACACGGCGTCAAGCCATTTGTGGGAGTGCTACGGAGCCGCATCGAGTTGACGATGATGTGGCGTAGTGGCACGGACGCAGGGCGAATCGGGGCTGGCGAAGGCAATAATCGCCAAGTCATTTTTCGCTGCTGAAATCGGACGGACCCCATTTCAGCTTTCGCGAAAAATCTTGGCACACTTGATCTTTCGCGTCTTGAAACGCACAAACAAAGTCGTCCGCATAGCGGCATAGATAAATCCGCCCCCTGAAAAATAGGGGTCATGAAAAATAGGGGTCAAAAAATAGGGGTCAAAAAATAGGGGTCAGGCCTTACGTTTGACATTTACCCTCACTTTACTACCTGTTTCACTGCACGGCTGACTGTAGCATAGCTCACACCAAAATATTCGCCCACTTGAGCCAGCGTATAATGACCGCATAAATAGGCATGCGCCATGCTTTCATTGCGGGTTTTATAACGTTCGGCATAATACGCCAACGGTTTTATCGGTGCCTGTTTTTGCTTTTTGGGGATATCCTTCAGCGATTGCTCGGAATCGAGTTTGCTCTGCATGTCCTTGATGAAGTCGTCATCGCCCAAATAGATCTGGTTCTTTAAGCATTGCCACGGTGCCGGCTGCCTCTTACCGGCTTTTACAAATTCGCGGTATCGCAGTTGCGCTTCATTTTTCGTGTTGCCAAATCCCGCAAGTATCCAACCCGTGGTTAAACAGGCCTGAGCTTCTTCATAACCGGCTGTTGCACGATAACTGCTCCAGCGCCACTGCTTGATTGTTCTTACCATTTGCGCTCTTACCGGATTCAAAACGATATAACGCGCCAGTTCCAGCAGGTAGGCGTCTTTTTGTACCAATATCGCTTTGAATCGGCCTTGAAATACATGACCGACGCGGTGATTCTGACGATTAAAAGCTTGCGTATAAGTGCCGTTAAGATATTTCATTCCCTTGGATAAAGTCGGCGCGCCGGTTTCAATCAACAAGTGGTAATGATTGTCCATTAAACAATACGCATGGCAATACCAGTCGTAACGATTAACGGCATTTTGTAACAACGCCAAAAACCGCTCCCGATCGGCATCGTTACGATAGATATTTTCTTGAGCGTTGCCGCGAGCGGTTACATGGTAGAGCGCTCCTACAAATTCAATGCGTAAAGGCATGGCCAATCGGGATGCTGTCCGACTAAACTGAGTCTCAAGTTAAATCACCAAGATCTGAATGTCATTGTAAGGAACGACTGACACCGAACTCCTCAATCGCGCGTTTTTTTCACGTCGGCTGAAGTACCTTATTGTGCGACTGAACGTTCGCTTTTGTTGTAAACAAACTCAGGATCAAGATCTATCCCCGAATCCCACTCTATGGTATCAAAAGATACACGGACTCGATTGAATACATTGCGTTCTTTGAGTCTCTGAAAAACACCAAAATCCAAATACGGCTTCATATCTAAAGTTCCTCTTTCTCCGTTATCAAAGACTATTGAGAGAAGATAATCTTCACCCGGAGTGACATTTTTAACAGATGGATACATAATTTTACCTCTTACTGTAACGGTTGGATTTTAAATGGTTCCTCACCATTCATCACCAGATCCCAATCAGCCATCAGCTCTTCCTGATGAAGTTCCGCCCATGCCAAGACAAGCTTAGTCTGCTTTCTTGGTAGGTCGCCTTGTATTACCTCGCATGTTCGGATATCAATGGTCGCCTTATGCTCACCAAAGTAGACGTGAAAATGTGGCGGAGGATGCTCCTTCGGCGCGTAATACATCCGAATAATAATTCCGTAGAACATTGAAATTGTTGGCATTAACTTTCTCCAGCCTATCAGCAAAAGAAGGGGGTCGCAAAAATCGGGTAGCGCGCGCAGGAGGCATTGAGCATTAGCGATGCTCATTGATCGCGACCAATACCCACAGGGCACAAGAGTAGTTCGTTCCTCACCACATCGTACTTACTATTTTTTAGCAATAAAAAGGCCGTATCTCTTTTATTTCTTGCAATATAGCGCCTTACACGCCCTCCTTTTGCTCTACTCAGTCTTGCGGTAGCCAAAGATCACCTAAGTTCATGCTGATCGCATCGAATGGCGGCGCATTGACGATATCATCGTTTTGCCAAGCGCGCTCCAACAACCAATGTCTGTCGAGCAGGCAATATGCCTCCAATATTTGAAGATCGGGACGCGGATTCAATCTAATCGGTCGTTTTAACCGTTTTTTAGAATCAGGCAGTAACTCAATGCCGCGCACCACTTCATAAATCACCATCGCCGCAATTGTGATTTGTACATGTTATTTGAATCCGCGATCAACACCTTCGATTTGATACTTATTTAAAAATTCTGCTAAAGCGATCCCTGTATTATCTTTTGGCTCTGAAAATTCATAAATAATCGCCGCTTTAGCTTTAGCCGCTGGAATGTCATCAGGCAACGATAAATCGAGCTGGTGATTGTTAGGGATTTCAGTTTCTCTTTCATAGTAGGCTTGCATGGTTGTTTCCTCGATAATTGGGTTTGAAGTCCCTAGGTACTCAGAGCAATCAGATTCCGTCGTCAAACTTACATGGATGTATTCACCCAGCACCTAAATGCCATAGTCCATTGGTTATGATTGACTAACTTGGATAATTTACTGTGAAAGTTCGTAGATTAGGATACTTTATCTAATTTTTCGATAAGAAAAACAATGCCGACTCAACAGAGGGTGCGATTGCTCGATCGACAGGCGTCGGCGGCAGGGCAGATTTTTGCTCCTCGGCAATTGCTCCTGCATTGCCCTAATACACGCCATCCATGGCAATTAGATTCCGCCGTCGAGCCTACAAGGACGTATTCACGGCGTCCTGTCGGGCGAGTGACCGCCCCTCCGCCACCAGAGAACTTTCATTTGCTGGAGCGATTGCCTGGCTTTCATAAACGCTAGGATGCCAACACCACATCGAATGCTTCGGCTTGTTGCCGCAAACGCTCGTCGATCTCTTGCCAAGTCACTTCGCACAGGCTACTTTCATGCGCCGCTCCGTCGCGTTCGGCAATCAACAGCGAGCTGGCGGACTCGCGCGCCAAATTTAGGTTCTTATAGGGCGTGATCAAATTGACATGAATATGCAGCTCCTTGAAGATGCGCAGTACCCGGCGGCTGACCGCTTCGGCCGTATTCGAAAAGGCTTCGTCGAGAAATACGGTGCTGTAGACCGGCCTATCGCTGCCATCCGGCGTCAATACGTAAGCCAAACTCGCCGCGACGATGGTCCCTGCAAACGATTCTTTTTCCCCGCCGGATTTACCGCTGGACGACATCAACACATCGCGAACCTTGCCGTCTTCCGCGCCGATTTCCTCGGCATAAAACGACAACTGATGACGCGGGTCGAGCAAACGCAGACTTTCCTGCGTATTGGCCGTAGCCGGATTACTGGCTTTGTCCAGAATGGCGATGACCTGCTGCAAGCCGGCGAAACGCGCTTCGTGATCGTCGCAGGTCAATTGCTCCATGACCTTGCTCAACAGACGATTGAAATGCTGCACATGCTCGTATTGCTCGTTTTTCATGCCCAATTGCAAATAACTTCCGGCCCGGAATTCGGTCCGCTCCAGCACCCGGTTGATCGTTTGGATGCGCTCGTCGATGTCTTCCCGCTCCGAATCGATTCGTGTGCGTATCCCCGCCAGCGATTGCGTCGCGTGTCGGTTCAGGCGTTCGCGAAACTTTTCCACCAAGGCCGGCAGGCCTTCTTGCTCCAGTTGCGCTAAATGCGCCAGATAATCCTGCAGACTCGCCAAGTCCCCGCCCCAATCCGCGGCGATAATTTCCCATTTCGCGCGAAAACCGGTCATGATGCCGACCGCCGACCGGCTGGCCCGGTCTTTGCGGGCGCGAACGACTCCTCGTTGCTGTTCCATATCGCGACGATAACGTTCCTCGATTTTCGCGGCATCTTCCAGTTGCGCGTCCTTGAGCGCGCCTATTTTTTTCAGCAATGCCTCGCGCAAATCGTCGGCAACGCCGGTTTCGGCCAGCTTCAAGGCTTGTTGTCTGTTTTTTTCGGCGTTTTCATGGTCCTTACCGATCGCGCTCACGTGTCCGATTTGGCGATCCTTTTGTTTCTGCAAATCCTGCAATGCCGCTTTCGACGCTTCCCAACGCGCCTTAGCGGTGGCCAAGTCGCCGCCGGCCCGTTCCAATAGTTCGATATCGTTTTTATGGCCCGCTATACGGTTTTGCCAATACGGCACATCGATATCGGCCCAGCGGAATTTGATGAGCTCTTCCCATTGCCTATCGCGCCGGTCGACCGAATCCATGGCTTCGCGGGCCTTGCCGACCGCCTTACCCAACTCGATGATTTCTTGTTTGAAGCGTTCGACATCCTGACGCAACAGAGCCAGGCGGCTTTTGTTGGAAAATCCCAATTGCCAGGCGCGGCGGTCGTCGATGCGCTGCTGATCTTTTTTCTCGAAGCGGCCGCGATCCATATGCATCAAGCCTTGCCGCGTCATCGAAAAAGGCGTTTGGTCGAGCCGTTCGGTGCTTTCGACACAGTGCAGATCGAAACGCGCCAGGTACCGTTTCAGCCAGTCGCGATAAGGATGCTCGCGCCAAGCCAGTTTGCGTAAATAGCCGTCGGCTTTGAATTCCGGCGCCTGGTCGAGCTCGCGAACGACTTGCACGCGCACATGCAAGCCGGTATAGCGCTGATTCAGCCAGCGCGTAACCAACGAAAAATCGCTTTCCGGCACCGCCAGCGTCGTGCGCAGCCCGCCCAACGCACGCTCTATCGCGCCCTGCCAAGCGCGCTCGTCTTCGCGCACGTCCAGCAATTCGCCGATGAACATCAGCTTGCCGCGATCCAAGCCGAGCGCTTCGGCCATTTCATCGCGCAGGATTTGAAACTTGGCGTCGATATTGGAATCGGGGCGCGCCTCGATTTCGCCGATTTCGTCCTGCAAGTGCCGTTGTTGTTCCTGAGCATTACTCAGTTTGGCAGCCTGCACGGCGAAATCGTTCTGAACTTGCGTTTTTTCGTTGGCGATGGCTTCTCGGGCCTGTTGCGCCCGCCGCTGGTTGTCTTGAAAAATCGCTTCTTCGAGTCTACCCTCCAATTGCAAACAGCCTGCGACTTGCTGATAGCGCGCGGCCTTGAGATTGACTTCGGCCAGTTTGGCTTCGGCGGCCTGCAAGTCTTTCTTGATGAATTCGATACGCTCGCCGCCGGCTTGCAGATAATCGGCATGGCATTGCTCGGAACGCTCCGCGGCTTCGTTCACTTGAATTTCCAGCCGTTCGAGATGATCCTTGGCCTGCTGCAGCGCCGAAGCGATGGTTTCGATGCGCAACCGCCATAGCCCGGCGCATTGTTCGCCGAACCAAGCCGACAGGCCGTCCAATTCGGCATCCAGCTTTTGCAAATCCTGTTCGGCGCGCTGCAAGTCTTCGGTCACGCCGGGCAAATCCGCCAAGGCATCGCGCTGATGACGGGCGTCGAGTAACTGATTGTGAATGCCGACCAGATCGGCGAATTCGTCGACCGCTTTACGCGCATCCTCGCGCACATTGCTGGGTTCGAGCACCAGATCGCGGATCAATGAAGTCAGATCGTCGATTTTCTTCAGGCCCAAAGCCCTCGCCAATAGCGCCGGCGCATTCGGGTTATCCATATGCAACAAGCGCCGGTAGCGTTCCTGATATTCGGAAAAACGGTCGTCGCAAGCGGTAATCATAGGATCTTGGCGTAAGAACTGTTTCAACGCGCGCGGATCGCCGTCGCCGAAGGCATTGAGCAATTCTTTTAGAGAAAGATTGCGGCGCGCGACCAGATAGACCCGTTTCAGATCGCCCAGGGCATTGCCGGCATGGGTGGTCCAAAACAAGGCGGCGAGCGTCATTTGCGAACCGTCGTCGGCCTGATAAAAGGCGCGAAGCCCGGTGACGACCGCGCCTTCGCGCTTGCTCAATATCCGGGTTCGGCCGCCGTCGTGAGCGCTGCCGAAACTGCCGCGAATATAGCTCATCAAACTTCGGTCGCTCCGGTCGCCCTGAGCCGCCGCGACATTAAACGTCGCCTTACCGGCCGGCAGCAACAAGGCCATCAAACCGTCCACCAGAGTCGATTTTCCGGCGCCGTTATCGCCGGTGATCAAGGTACCATCGGGATCGATACGGGCTGTATGCAAACCGTGAAAGGAGCCCCAGTTATAGACCGACAATTCTCGCAGCCGGATCGCACCGCAAGCGAATAAATCGCGCACTTGCGCGCTAGGCACATCAGCCATCGGAAGCCTCCTGTTCTTCGTTCAGGCCGGCGCCGGTCGCCAGCTTCAGATATTCTTCGAGCATTTGCTCGAGAAAGGCCGCATTGACGACATAACGGATCACCGGCGTGATTTCAAAACGTTCTTCATCGCCGCGCACCGCCGCCAAAATTTTCCGGTCTTTCATGTTTTTCAACGCCCCGCTCAACTGCCGCCGGTCGCTGCGACTGCTGTTGGTCAGCGGCAGAAACGGCCGTAACGCGACATCGACGCGGTCGATATCTATAATAACGCGCTGTTCGCCGGCATTTTGCCGTTCTTGATAATGCTTGCGCAACACCAGTAGCAATAAGGTATCGTACAACGTCAAGGTTCGCCTGACGATCAGGCTACTGACTTCGTCGTCCTCGTCGAGCTCTTCCGCTTCTTGTTGCAGTAAAATAGCCAATCCCGCATGTTCGTCCAGCAACAGGCGCAGATACATATCGGCCAGATGCGCTTCGATTGGCGCGCGGTAGTGGCACAAGGCCTCGAATTGCAGGCGTTTATTGTCGGCCATGATCACGCCGTGGCGCAGCAACCCGACCAACGCACGGCGCGCCTCGGGCGGCAATCGGCCGGAATCGGCTTCCGTCTCGTCGACGGCTTCAGACTGCTCGTCGAGCGCGAGGGACTCATCCGTTTGCTGCACGCTTGAAACCTCGGAAGGCTCGATTCGGCCGCGAAGCAAATCGAACAGATCGGGCTGTTCGGCAGAATTTCCGGCCAGCGGTTTATCGAAAAAACTCACAAAATCAACTCCTCAAGTCGTTCGGGAAATTGCTCGGCGCTGAGCAAATAATGCGGAATTTCCGCTTTGAGACACTGCCCGTTTCTATCTTTGATTTCCACGGTCTCCCTGCCCTGCAATTCGGTCGCGCCGACCGCGCGCGCAACCCTGAGAAATGCGATCAATTCTTCCAGGCCGGCCTGAATCGGCTGTCGCGCAACCAAACCTGCGATACTGAGAGGAATTCGGCTGGCCCGCAAGGTGCTGCGTAATTTTTCCGCGACAGCCAATACCTGTACCGCATGCAATTGCCGCAGCATCGTATCGCTGGGCGTGCCGGTATTGATGTGTTCCTGCACATCGCGCGTGTCAAGCTGTTCCTCGGGCATTTTCAAAGACCAACTGTCCGGGGATTGTATTTTGACATGGCCGCTGTCGAGTCTGAGACTGGTTTCGTGACGCATCGAAATATCGGCCTCCTTAAATCCGACCCCCAAGCGCTCCAACTTGCCGAGCAATCGGTCCACGGCACGCATTTCACCGGCCGCTCCGCTTTCAACGAACTGCCGAAGATTTTCCTCGGTACGGCGACGCACTTGAAATACCCGTCCGCTTTCGCGGCTCAATTCGCGCATGAGTTTGCCGAGAAAGCGGGCCTGTTGTTCGCTGAGATTATTCGCGGCCGGGCGGCTTAAAATCGCTTTCAATTGTTCGCGTAATTCGGTACTGCGATTTTGATCGCACAATAATTGAAAGAATCCATCGAAAGCCCGGCCAGCATCGCTTGCAGCCAGCAGTTGCTCCTGTTCTAACAGATTCAGGATCACATCGCCGCGGCTGCCGCCGGATTCGATCATTTGTACGCGCAGGGTTTGGTCGATTTGCCGAATTTCGTCTTCGACACGGCGAAAATCGCCGGTCAACACCGCCGCCAATTGATAAATCTCGATAATCCGCTCGCGCTGTTCGGTATCCGATAATTCATGAACGATACCGGCCTCCAGTTCGTCGAGTTCACGCTGAATTTCGGCCTTACGCGATTCCAGCAATTGAATGCGTTCAGCCGGGTCGGGACTGATCGCGACCGATAGATCCCGTACCGCATCTTGCACGATACGCAAATGCGACGCGGTAGCGTTGGTCTCGCGCTGATCCAAATGCCGGCAGAAACGCAGCGCGACCTCGCAAGCATCGGTTTTGCTCAATTGATCGTCCAACTCGCGCAACCAACCGGCTTGAATCCATTGCCGCAAATAGGTCGCGGCATTGACCTCGACTTCAATAATGCCCTGTTCGCGCCAATGCTCCAGTTCGGTATCGAGTGCCATTTTGGCGCGGCCGAATGCGATTTCGTCGGCCTCTTCGAACAAATCGGCCACGAAGGCGAATATCAACGGCGCATTGTCCGAACGCAACAAACGCCAAGCGGCATGCTCTTTGTGCAATCGGCGAAATCGGGCGTTTAGTTCGTGGAAACTCATGAATCAGTTTTAAGGATCGGAATAAAGATTAACTGGGGATTATATCGTGTCTCGACGCAATAAATCGCCTTGATAATGACAATCTATTATCTATTGCATTAAAACGGCGTTACACTGTCAATGAGCCGAGAAGGAAGATAGAATTGTGAGATTCCCTACCTAATCGACAATCATTTATTCAGTAGACGAGGCTCCAAAATGGCAAACGAAGGTTATCACGAAGCAATAGAAGAACTCTCCGATGCAACGCGCGATATGCATCGGGCGATTACTTCTTTAATGGAGGAACTGGAAGCGGTCGACTGGTACAACCAACGCGTCGATGCGTGCAAGGATAAAGACCTCAAAGCGATACTCGCGCATAACCGCGACGAGGAGAAGGAACACGCGGCGATGCTGTTGGAATGGATACGCCGACAAGACCCGAAATTCGACAACGAATTGCGCGATTATTTATTTACCGATAAACCGATCGCTCATTGATCAACCCAGCGGAGAATCAAAATGACTTCAAACGTTCCCAATGTAGTTTTCAAAACCCGTGTCCGAGACGAAAGCATCGGCGGCGATAATCCTTTCCGATGGCAAGATGTTAGTAGCAACGACATTTTCAAAGGCAAAAAAATCGTGCTGTTCTCCCTACCGGGCGCATTTACGCCTACATGTTCGAGCACACATTTACCCGGTTACGAAGCAAAATACCAAGACATCATCGGTCAAGGAGTCGATGATGTCTATTGTTTAAGTGTCAACGATGCCTTTACGATGTTTCAGTGGAGCAAACATCTGGGCATCGAGCATGTCAAAATGCTGCCCGACGGCAATGGCGACTTTACCCGACTAATGGGCATGTTGGTCAAAAAGGAAAATCTCGGCTTCGGCTATCGCTCTTGGCGTTATTCGATGCTGGTCGAGGACGGTAAGATCGTCAAACTGTTCAGCGAACCCGGCTTTTCCGACAATTATCCGGACGATCCGTTCACGGTTAGCGATGCGGACACCATGCTCGATTACTTAAAATCATAATTTTACGATTCGCATCGGTTATTCAATCAAGAATGCCGATGCGCTGCCGTTATCCACCTATCCAAGAATATACAAATGACTGATTTCGATTTCGAGCTATTTGTTATCGGCGCGGGTTCAGGGGGCGTTCGAGCCGCGCGAACGGCCGCTAACCTGGGTATTCGCGTCGCCATCGCCGAAGACCGCCATCTGGGCGGTACCTGCGTCAATGTCGGTTGCGTGCCTAAGAAATTGTTCGTCTATGCCTCGCATTTTCGCGAGGATTTTGAAGCGGCTAAAGGTTTCGGCTGGTCGCTAAGCGAACCCGGCTTCGACTGGCCGCGTTTGTTGTCGCAAAAGGATCGCGAATTGGAACGGCTGCGAGGCATATACGGCAGTTTGCTCGATAAGTCAGGCGTAACGCTGATCGAAGGCCGAGCAACATTGCTTGACGCTCATACCGTGCAAGTCGGCGAAACCCGATACCGCAGTGAACGCATTCTAATCGCAACCGGCGGCAAGCCGTTTATTCCCGATTTTCCGGGCAACGAACATGTCGCCGATTCCGATGACATGTTCGCATTGGATAAACTCCCGAAGCGGCTATTAATAGTCGGCGGCGGCTATATTGCCGTCGAATTCGCCAGCATCATGCACGGCATGGGCGTTAACACGACATTATGCTATCGGGGCGAACAAATACTGCGGGGATTCGATCACGATGTTAGAGCATTCGCCGATCAGGAAATGCGAAAAAAAGGCATCGACATTCTGCTCAACACCAACATTCAATCGGTCACCCGAACCGAAAGCGGCTATGAAGCCCATACCGACCGGAACCAAATCGTTGAAGCCGATCTGATTTTATACGCGACCGGAAGAAAACCGAATACTGCGGGACTAGGACTGTCTGAACTCGGCGTTGCGTTGACAGAGAACGGGGAAATCGTCGTCGACGACCGATATCAAAGCAATATTCCGTCGATATACGCGCTGGGCGATGTCACCGGCGGACTTAACCTGACGCCGGTCGCAACCGCCGAAGCAATGGCGCTGGTCAACAATCTCTATACCGATAAACCCACCTCGGTCGATTATAACAATATCCCAACTGCGGTATTCAGCCAGCCGAATATCGGCACGGTTGGGTTGACCGAATCCGAAGCCAAGGAGCGATATTCCGATATCGAAATTTATAAATCGGTTTTTACGCCGATGAAACACACTCTGTCCGGTCTCGATGAAAAAACGATGATGAAAATGATAGTCAGAAAAAGCACCGATCGGGTCCTAGGCATTCACATGGTCGGACCGGAAGCCGGAGAAATCATTCAAGGCATGGCAGTCGCAATTCGGGCCGGCGCGACCAAGGCCGTCTTCGACTCGACGATCGGTATTCATCCGACTGCGGCCGAAGAATTTGTCACGATGCGCAAATCTGCAGGCTAAAATATGAATTTAAAAACAATGCGGCGGTTAGGGATAGGTAAAAAAGGTTCAGGTTCTGAGGTACCCCCGAAACAGCCAAATAAAACAATTTGCTATAACTGAAAATTGATAGATATATTGATTTTTTTCATCGTTCCTACGCTCTGCGTGGGAATGCATCCCGGGACGCTCTGCGTCCCTAGAGGTCGATAATCCCGACAAGAGCAACGATACATTCTCTACAGTTTCTTAATCCGATT
>JAHJSQ010000145.1 GCA_018830325.1 Gammaproteobacteria bacterium | reverse complement strand
TCCCAATCCGCTCCCGGCGGATTGGTCTTTTGGATACTTTTCTTTGGACAAGCAAAGACAAAATCGCCTGGAGCGATTTTGAACAGCTTTAGCTGGCCCGCAGGGCGAAACCCATGGATGGGTTTCGTAGCAGTATCGCGGCTGTCGGTCCGCGAACCGACTACACATAAGCGTCGCGATAGCGACACAAAACCTTCTTCGGACTTCACAAATAAACTGCAGCTATACGCAATCAGGATTCGTTTTATCACGGTATCAATAAACTCCCCTCAAGTACCACGATCGCTTGCATAAAACCGACGCCTAAAGCGAATACGATCGATTGTCCGCAAAGATTTCGCAGGCTCGAATGTTCATGCAATACCGGAATGAAGTCGGTCGCGGCAATATAAATAAATCCCCCCGCAGCGATCGGCAGCAGCAAAATCAACGAAGCCTCGGCAAACTGCCCAAGCAGCAGAGTAAGCACAGCGCCTACGACTACAGTCAAAGAACAATAAAAGTTGTACAGCACGGCATCTTTAGGGCTATATCCGCCGTAAACCAGTGCGCCGACATCGCCTATCTCCTGCGGTATTTCATGGACGACTATAGCGAGCGTCGTCGTCAGCCCGATAACGGGATCCACCAAAAAACTACCGCCGATTAAAATACCGTCGACAAAATTATGGACCGCATCGCCCATCAAATTCATCTTCGCCATCGGCTTGATCGAGTCGTCGGCAAATACGGTATGGTCGTGACGCCAACGTACGATTTTCTCGAGCACGAAGAACAAAAACACGCCGGCCAAGGTCGTCAAACAAACCGTGGCTATCGATCCTTGGCGTTCCGCCGCATCGGGTATCAAATGAATGAAGGCATCGCCCAATAAAACGCCGACCGCCAACGCGATCAGATAGGGCAGCAGGCGCTTGAGCAATTGCCGGTCGAGGTAAAAAACGAACGCTCCGCTCAACGAGACGAGACTGACCAGTAACGATGCGCTCAGCGTATAGAAAATGACTTCGGCAGATATCGGCATACGGAGTTACGCTGCGGCAGGCACCCGGCATTCGTCCATCGCGTCGATAAAGGCCTGCTTCGGCAAATCGCGCCCGATGAACACCATCACGCTTTCACGTTTTTCGTCCGCCGACCAAGGTTTGCCGAAATCGGTATTCATCATCATGTGCACGCCTTGATAGATGATTCGGTTTTCCTGACCTTCGATCCGCATTATGCCTTTATAGCGCAGTAAATCCTCACCGTAGACTCGCACCATGACATCGAAAAAAGCCATGATACGAGCCGCGTCGAAAGCACGGTCGCTGCGATAGACGAAAGAAGAAATGTCATCGTCGTGTTCGTGAGTGACGTCTTCGAGAAAATCCGGCTCGACCTCCAGAATCGCCTGCAAATTAAACCCCCGGATGTCGAGTACTTCGGCAATATCGCATGAACCGAAATGGACATGCCGAATAGGCGCCCGCGAATTCATCGCCCGCAAACGGTCTTCCAGGCTTTTCAGGTGTTCCGTTTCGACCAAATCGGTTTTCGTCAGAAGCAAGCGGTCGGCAAAACCGACTTGTTCTTGCGCCTCATGATTCAGGTCGAGTTGCCTGGGGCCGTGTTTCGCGTCGACAAGGGTAATAATCGCATCGAGCGTGTAAAAGTCGGCAATATTCCGGTCGGCAAAAAAGGTTTGCGCGACCGGTGCCGGATCGGCCAAACCGGTCGTTTCGATTATCACGCGGTCGAATTCGGCCCCACCGGCCGTGCGTTTGTCGGCCAATTCGCCGAGTATGCGCACCAAATCCCCGCGCACGGTACAACAAATACAGCCGTTGTTCATTTCGACGATTTGTTCTTCGCCTTGAATCAGCAAGTCGTTATCGACCCCCTCCTCTCCGAATTCGTTCTCAATCACGGCAATCCGATGACCGTGATCCTCCGATAAAATCCGATTCAGTAATGTCGTTTTCCCGGCTCCGAGAAAACCGGTCAAAATAGTCACAGGTACGGGACTGCATGCGTTCACTTTGTTCATGGTTGAGCTCCATGGGGTTGTGCGTATAATCGATCGGGCGCTATCAGCGGCGCACTGACGACTTCGACACGATCGCCGCTTACCTTATTGTAGAAACAACTGCGCCGCCCGGTATGGCAAGCGGGGCCTTTTTGGTCGACTTTCAGCAACAAAGTATCCCCGTCGCAATCCAAATAAAATTCTTTCAGCATTTGGATTTGCCCCGAGCTTTCGCCTTTGCGCCACAATTTCGCACGCGACCGGGACCAATAACAAACGCGCCCGTTTTGCAAGGTTTCCAGTATCGCCGCCCGATTCATCCAGGCCATCATCAAGACTTCGCCGGTATCGTATTGTTGCGCGATCGCCGGCACTAAGCCTTGTTCATTGAACGGCAAATCGGCCAATACATCGCCCCACGGAAGCGCCTCGCCTACCTCACGGTTTTCGTTTTGCTCGATCATGAATGCAGCATTTTGTTTGCCGACTCTTGTTGCGCCTGCCTGAACCAAGCCAATACGGCTTTTCGGTACTCCATGCCGTAAAGTTGTTCGAAGCGACGGGTTTCTTCGCATCCGGCATTGCTCAACACGGCAATTCGCTCGCCGATAAACGGCTCGGTCAATGCAATATTGCAATCGACGGTGATGCAATGGCGCCATTCTTGATAGGTAGACGGTATACCGTTAGCAAATTTCATCAGGCAAAATCCAATGTCAATAACAAGCGCCTAGGGCAATCCTCGCTCGGTTTCGGCGAACGGTGCACCGCGCCGTGCTGTTCATTCCCGGCCCAATTGCTGCCTTTCAGCAGACCGACCGAAAAAGCGGGCATTCGATGAATCGAGGATTCGTCCAAAATCACGCCAGCTTGCCTATCGTTTAAGCCATGCGTATTGATGCCCAATTTGGCGCGGTCGACCGCTCGGTCTTCGAGCCATTCGGTACCGATGCCACCGTAAGTCGAGACCATGCGGCACGGCACATGATCGACATGGAATTTCGGGCACATCGGCCGGTCGAGGGTTCGCAAACGCAAGCCGACGCGCTCGAGTTCGAATAAATCGCAAAACAATGTCGCCAGCATCGCCGCGTCACGATAAAACTCAAGATAACCATCGATATTCGATGCATGAGGAATCAAAGCGCTGAAATCGAAATCAGCGATCGAAAGATTATGAATCTCGCTGATTTCTTGAGGACTTGCGAGCAATGAATCGATGAACGACTCGATACGCGGATCAATGCACCGCTCGATCACGCACAGATTGACTTCATCCTGATAGATTCGGCTCAAATCGACCAAATCGTCGGACTGCACCGCTTCCGAATAAAGCGCGCGAAATAAATGTTGGGCTAAGGCGGACATAATTTACCTCGTTCAATACATGACTTCTTCGACTTCCGTTGCAGCCGCTTCCAACCAGGGCGGAAAATCATCTTGATAATGTTGCCAAGCTTCGGCTCCCGCCGCGAGCTCTTCATCGGTCAATAAACAGGCATCGAGCTCATGCCGGGTTTGTTCGGCATCGACATTCTGTCCGATAAAAACCAATTCCTGGCGGCAATCGCCGAACGGCGGCTGCCACTGCGCTTCGATATCGGCTTTATAGGCTTCGGGCCATTCGCTTTTCGGCACCGAAGCCCAACAGCGGCCCGCGCAACCGTGCTGCATGATGCCGCCGGCTTGTGACCATGTTCCGACCCATTCGGGCCGCGACGCCAGCCAAAAGAAGCCTTTCGAGCGCAACAGCGTGCCGTTATTCCAATCGCCGTAGTGGAGATAATCATAGAAACGCCCCGGATGAAACGGGCGACGGGCATGATAGACAAAACTGGCGATGCCGTACTCTTCGGTTTCGGGCGTATGCGACCCGCGCATTTCCTGTAGCCAGCCGGGTGCCTGCGACGCTTTGTCGAAGTCAAATCGGCCGGTATTCAAAATTTTGGCGAGCGGGGCTTGCCCCATCATCATCGGGATAATTTCCGCATCCGGATTCAAATGGGTCAGTATCCCGGTCAAATTGGCCAGTTCGTCGCGGCTGATCAGGTCGACCTTGGAAATCAGAATGACATTGCTGAACTCGATTTGATCGACCAACAGATCGGCGATATTACGCTCGTCGTCCTCGCCCAATTCGGCTTCGATTTCCTTCAACGATTGAGCTTCCATGTAATCGCGCATGAAATTGACCGCATCGACGACGGTCACCAACGTGTCCAGACGCGCGATATCAGATAGGCTGCACCCTTCTTCGTCACGAAACGTAAAGGTTTCGGCGATCGGCATCGGCTCGGCAATACCGGTAGATTCGATCAACAAATAATCGAAGCGGCCTTCGCGAGCCATTTGTCCGACTTCGACGAGCAAATCCTCGCGTAGCGTACAACAGATGCAGCCATTGCTCATTTCGACCAGCTTTTCCTCGGAACGGTTGAGTTCGATCTCGTTCTTGACCGTCGCGGCATCGATATTGACCTCGCTCATATCGTTAACGATCACGGCGATCTTGAGATTGTCCCGGTTGGTCAAAATGTGATTGAGCAGAGTGGTTTTACCGGCTCCTAAAAAACCGGACAGAACCGTTACAGGCAATTTGGATAATGTATCTTCGATAAACATTAAGAGAGTCTTTGTATTGATTTAATTGTTACAATATAACATATCTTTAAGATATCGCAATTTCAGTGTCTCTATAACAAGTCGGGAACCAAATCGATACCTTATCTCAATATTTGGTTTCAGGCTTGAAAGCGCCGCTCTCCCAAAAGCTAAGTCCTTTGAACGCATGGATCGCGACAAAAGGCGCTTGTGCCGCTTTGACCAGCCACTCGGCGGGAATCGCATAAAAATGAAAATCATTGCCTTCCTTTCCGATAAAGGTCATTAAGCCGACTAATTCGCCTGCTTCGTTAAAAATACCGCCGCCACTGGCTCCTTGCATGAAACCGGCATCGATTTCGAATACATGACCGGTATTATAAGGATGAAAGGCAACAATCGAGGCCGGTCTGGAGCGCATCCCTAAGGCGAAAGGATAGCCGTACATGTAAACCGGCGTTCCAACCGCGTAGCCTGCGGATAAAGCCAGCTTCGCAGCAGGTAAAGAAATGGAATCGGTTTCGAGAATACAGGCATCCAATTCCGTCAGGGCGGCCTGTTTCAATACCGGATAAGCATGGCCCGATTTAAATAAGACGATTTGCTCCGCATTTCGCGTGACATGACAATTGGTCGCGACCTTGCCTGGCGCTATAATGACGCCGGATCCCATATAAGTTTTTCCGGCTGCATCTCGGGCGATTACTTTGACGACGCTGAGCGAAAGTTGCATGTCTGGCTCTATGGCACAAGCCTGAGACGAGCAAAAAAGCCCGATTGAAAACCAAAATAATCCGACACTTCGAATCCGGCTCATTTTTCCTCCCGGCTAGCGTAAACGAATAGAACTCGGGTCAACTGTTTCGACCTATCCTGGAGTTTTTACCGCAAGAATGTTTAAAGTCAATTAGATAAGGTTATTTCTGGTTCCCACGGTCCTCCGTGGGAATCCATACTTTGGCTGCCGAAACAGGATCGGTATGCATTCCCATGCTGGAACGGTGGGAACGTGGAAGAAGTGCGCAGTGTGTTTAGAACCCAGATCCGAAGCATATTCGGCATACCGTCTAAAATGCGACGCGAATACCCAACTCCACGGCACGCCCGGCTTCGGGTGCGATATTGCGCAGATAAGACACCGAATTACGGATATCCTGGTTCAGCAGGTTACTGGCTTTGACGAAGAGCAATAGATCGGCGGTGTCGCCGGCATTGATCCGATAATTCGCCGTGCTGTTCAACAACCAATAACTGGGGGTTTCGGTCTCGTTGTCGCCCGGGTTTTCCTGTCTTTCGGCGCGGGTAATGCGCACATTCGCGGCCCAAGCCGTATGCTCCCAGGAAAGCTGCATGCCGTAACGTAAAGGCGGCATTCGGGGAATATCTCTGCCGTCGGTGAATTGTCCGCGCACGTAATCGCCGAAAAACTGACTGTCCAACTGTCCGTAACGCGTTTCCAGCAACGGAAAGGTCACTTGCGCTTCGAAACCTTTCAAGATCGCATCGCGCTGTTGCGCCCGAAAAACCGGCAAACACTCGTGATCATGATCGCATTCATCCTCTATCTCGCCATGATCTTCGTCGAAAAACTCGCCGGTTCTAATTTGTGCGATGTAATTGTTGACCCAGTTGTGATAAAGATTGAAGTCGGCATGAACCCAGTCGCGCTCGAAATGCAGCCCCAATTCCAGATTGTTCGCAGCCTCGACCTCCAATCCCGCATTTCCGATATCGAAACTGTTGGTCGCTAAATGCGGACCGTTGGAAAACAATTCCTGTACGTCCGGCGCGCGCTGGGCATGGGTAAACGACAAGCGTACCGAGTCTTGATCGGTAAAATGCCAGAGCGCCGATGCCGAACCGCTCACCGGCGTATGCGAGCTTTGCTTTTGGCCGTCCGGATCGATGAATTGCTGCTCGACGCGTGCGCCGAATTCATAAGTCATCGGTCCTGCATGAATATCCTGAACTGTAAAAAATCCGAACGAATCGATATCGGAACGCGGCACGACCGCTTCATCGCCCTTTGCTTCGAATTCGCTATTTTTGGTTTGCACGCCGACCACGCCGTGGTCGAACAGCAACCAAGGTTTTTGAATCAGCTCAAGACGGCTATCGAATCCGGTGTTGGTATAGACCGTGCCTTTTTCGCCGTTTTCCAATTCGGTATGCTGGTAATCGTTATAACCCAGCCGAATCCGCAAACTGTCGGCAAACCACACAGGGTCCTTGATCTCGCTTTTCATATCGTAACGGGTTTGTTTGAGATCGATACGCACGCGTTCGGGCATAGCATCTTCATCTCCCTCGTCCTCATGATGCGCATGCGCACCCAGCGGCACCCCGTAATTGTTGTCGAGATGGTTGATCGAAAAGCCGATAAACCCCGGATCGCCGACAAAGGAAAAGCCTACGGTTCCGGTGCGCGCCCGAGTGTTCGAATTCAGCAAACGTCCCCGACTATTGAAAGTATCTTCATCGTCATGATCATCATGGCTTTCGGCCTCGGCGGATTCGTCGACCGCCAATCCAGGAATCTGCATGTCGATGCTTTCGCGGAACATGCCGTCCAGATGCCACGCGAAGAAATCCTTGCCGCCTTCCAATTTGAAAGCCGTGGTCTTACCTTCGTTGACGAAGTTATAGCGCTGTTCGGCCGCGCCTTCGATCAATTTGTCCGGAACACGATCCGGAATGCGGTTGTCAATGACATTGACCACGCCGCCGATCGCGCCGTCGCCGTAAAGTAGCGTGGCCGGGCCTTTCAATACCTCGATCCGTTCGGCCCAAAAGCCCTCGGTGCTGTTCGCATGATCCGGACTTATCGAGGCCGCATCGAGACTGCCCAAGCCGTTTTGCAGAACTTGCGCTCGCGATCCGGTTTGACCCCGAATGACCGGTTGTCCGACACCGGGACCGAAGGATTGACTATGAATGCCCAGTTCGTTCTTCAAGGTGTCGCCGATCGTGCTGCCCGCCTTCAGGCGTAATTCTTCGCCGCTCAAAATAGTCACGGGCAAAGCGGTATCGGAAGCCGATTGCGGCAATGGCGAACTGACGACGATTTTATCCAACATAATGGATTTCGAAGCTTTGTTTACATCGGCAGCATGACCCACCGAAGCGAAGGGAACTAACAATAATGTGAATGATTTGTGCATGAGTTCAGACTAACCGGCAATTTATCGCGACTATTTCTTAAATTTCTCCGCAAAACAGCAAAGAGATCCATAAAAAAACAATAAGATACGTTATATTGTAACAATCGGCAAGCGGATTTTTTCTCGCTATCCGAGCTCAAACCCAAAATCGCTTTCGAAGGATTTCATCCCCTCCCCTTTTCGAATGAATCCTCCCTCTGAAGCCCGCTAATTCCTTAATTACGTTATAATACCGGCTCGTTTTTTCCAAATCAAAAGGCCCAGTCATGTCAAAAACCAAATTATCGATCCTATTGCCGGTACTTTCGGTATTCGCTACTCAATTGACCGGTTGCAACACGCCCGCACCGAGCAAAGGCGATCTGATGATTAAACAAGGCGGTCCATTCATCGAAGCCGGCATCAAATGGAATGAAGGCAACCGCCTGGTCAAGGACGGCAATAAAAGAATTGCCGAGGGCCGAGATACGATTAACGAAGGCAAGAAACTGGTCGCGCAAGGCGAGCTTCAAGTCAAAGACGGCCAAAACATGATCGAACAAGGCAAAAAGCTACTCGAAGAAGGCGAAAGACTTTACCAAACCGGTCGGCCTCAAGAAAGCGATTATCCGTCTTACCCGGCGCCCCAACCTGCCGAGTCGATCGAAGTCTTTCCGTTGTCCGATTAATAAATCCCTGACAGCATGGGCCGAAATTTTTGGCCTTCACTTTTATGACATACTTCGCGCGGTCATGTTTGCGGATTTTATGGCAAGGCTATTTTGTTCGGTAGCTAGGCGCGAAAACAGGCGCATAGCAAGCTATGTAACTGTTTTCGCAACGCAGCTACTGGACAAAAGAGCGCGTAAGAAAACCGCAAATGTGACCGTGCGAAGTATAAGCATCTTCAAGTGCCGAAAAAGCCTCTGTCTCCCGGCATTGTTGCTTGTTTCTTGCAACGGCATCGCCGCTACGACACCTGAAAGCGAAAGCGGCTTTCAAGCCATGCTGCGCCGCCTGCTGCCGTTCGACGTCTTTGAGCCGGAGACGCCGGAGATCGTCATTTCAGGCGTCAGCAGCGGACAAAAAGCCAATGTGCGCGCCTTCTTGAGTCTAAGCAAGGAAGCCTGCGACGCACCGCAATGGCGAGTCAAT
This sequence comes from Gammaproteobacteria bacterium, assembly GCA_018830325.1. Lineage (GTDB taxonomy): Bacteria > Pseudomonadota > Gammaproteobacteria > Methylococcales > Methylomonadaceae > Methylotuvimicrobium. Next base: position 20,544 of record JAHJSQ010000145.1, on the reverse strand, counting down.
CGCCTATTCGCGCAAGCCGACACCGAAATCGATAAAGCGATGCGGGCGCTAGGCTACTATCACACCCGCGTCGAAAAAAAACTGGACTTCAACGAAGACTGCTGGCAAGCCGAATTCAAAATTACGCGCGGCCCGCCGGTGCGCATCGAAGAACTCGCGATAAACGTCTCGGGAGAAGCGGAGATCGATCCCGCGTATAAGCAATTGCTCGCCGGAAACCCGATCAAAACCGGCAACATTCTACACCATGGACGCTACGAATCGTTCAAGAGCAGTTTTCAATCACTCGCCCAGGAACGCGGCTATTTCGACGCCAGATTTCTGAAAAGCGCGATCAAAGTCGATACCGAACGTAACAGCGCCAATATCATTCTCGATTTCGCATCCGGACAGCGCTATTTCTTCGGCGAAGTCAATATTGATCAAGACATTCTGAATCCGGACTTCGTTCAACGCTTTATCCCATTTGAAGAAGACGAGTCTTATTCGAGCCGAAAACTGGCCGACACCTACAACAATTTGACTGCAGGCGGTTATTTCAAGACCATAGAAATCCGGCCTCGTATCGACGACGCGGTCGATTTAAAAGTGCCGGTCGACATCGCACTCTATCCTCAAAAGAAACACAGCTACGAAGTCGGCGTCGGTTACGACACGAATTTCGGCCCTCTGTTCAGCTTAGGTTATACCAATCGGCGGCTAAATAGGCGCGGACACACTTTCAACGCGGCGCTGGACCTGTCGCCGGTGCTGTCGACCGCGGAAAGCCGCTATAACATTCCGCTACAACAACCGACCAGCGACTTTTTCAGTTTCGGTGCGGGTTTTAAGCATGAAGAACCGGATACATTCACTTCGAATATGTTCAAAGTATCGGCACAACGGCAACGCATAGCACCGAGCGGCTGGCAGCAAATCGGCTTTCTGGATCTCGTTTACGAATCGTTCCAATCGGCCGATGTCGATAGCAGCGCCTTGTTATTGATACCCGGCGTTCGCCTGCAATACACGCGCAGCAACTCGCCGATCCGGCCCACCGAAGGTTATCATTTGAATTTCTCCCTGGCCGGCGCGCACGAATCGGTCGTCTCGTCGCTGAGTTTCGTGCAAGCCGGCGCCGGCGCGCGATTGATTACCGGCGTGCCTTGGTCCGGGCGCTTCATCATGCGCGGCTATGTCGGCGCAAGCTTGGTCAGTAATTTCGAGGATTTGCCAACGACATATCGTTATTATGCCGGCGGCGCGCAATCGATAAGAGGCTACGAATACAAAGAACTCGGTCCGACCAATGCGACCGGACAGGTGATCGGCGGCAAGATGCTGTCCGTGTTGAGCCTCGAATACGAACAATTCATCGGCGATCAATGGGGCATCGCCGCCTTTGTCGACGGCGGCAATGCGCATAACGATTTCGGCGATATCGACGTAAAAATCGGCGCGGGACTCGGCGTTCGCTGGATATCGCCGGTCGGTCCGGTACGAATCGATTTCGCGGTGCCTTTTCATGAATCCGGCTCGTCGTTTCAGGTGCATTTCTCGGCAGGATCGCAGCTGTGACCGTAAATGCTTTTTTCAAGGCGCTCGTGCTGACACTGAGTGTTGCACTGTTTAGTCTACCGATCGCACTGTTGGCGATACTCGGTACTGAGCCGGGCAGCCGCTGGCTAATACAAACTGGGTTAAGCGTCGCCGAACTCGATGCCGACGTGGAGCGCATAGACGGGACGCTGCTTGGCGAGCTAACCCTAAACAAACTCGTCTACCGTAGCGAAACCGAACAGATCACGCTGGACTCGTTCGTTTTCGGCTGGAAGCCCTCGGCCTTGTTGAGCGGCACACTGGATATAGGCAGGCTTGCAACGAACGGCTTATCAATCGAGATAACGGGCGAGGCTCCCGAGCCCGAAGATGACGAGCCTTTTTCGATGCCGAACATCCCTTTGGCTATCCTAATCGATGATATCGACTTACAGGCGACGCGTTTTCGAAGCGGCGAGCAAGACATCATGATCGACCGCTTTCGTCTGCGCGCCGCCTTGATCGATAATACGTTGCGCCTGAAAGGCCTCGCGCTGGAAATGCCGAAGGCAGCCATTTACGGACACGCGGAAGTCGAACTGCAAGCAGATTTTCCGTTATCGGCGCAATTGACTTGGCAATTGAATCTTCCGGAAACACCGGCGATTGACGGTGAAATGACCGCACTGGGCACGCTAAACGAACTAATGCTGATCGGTCATGCCGAAGGGCCTTTTCGCTTTCATCACGAAGCCCGGCTCAATTTGGCCGACAACGTACCGGTCTTTTCGGTCTCCGGCCGTTGGCAACGATTGCAATGGCCGCTGGACGGCAAAGCCGATATCGCAAGCCCTAAGGGTGAGTTCACGATCGACGGCAACCTGGATGATTACCACATCGATCTGGCCGCACAACTGTCGGCCGAGCAGGAATCGTTCGAATTGCAATTGGCAGGCTATGGCGATAGCGATTCGTTGACGCTCGAACGGCTGGAAATGGCGCCCAAACAAGGCCATTTGACCGTTGCCGGCCGTGTTGTGTGGTCGAACGAACCGATCAGCGTCGATTTAACCGGCGATTGGAAAAAGCTGCAATGGCCGCTATCAGGCCCGCCCCAGGTCGAAACCGAACAAGGCCGTTTCGACTTGAGCGGAACCTTGGACGATTACCGGATTGAATTGAATACCAAGCTGGCAATGGAACAATTGCCGCCGTTCGACCTAATTTTCAACGGACAAGGCAGTACCGAAGCGATCGATATACATCAATTGTCTCTACGTCCGAAACAAGGGCGGTTGGACCTGAAAGGCCAAGTTTCGTGGCGCGACGCGATAGATTTCGCGCTGGACCTGAATGCCCAACGGCTCGATCCGGGCGATTTTACGCCCGACATCAGCGGTTCGCTGAATCTTCAAGCCGCCGCATCCGGACGCTTTGCCGAAGAACAATTGACCGGCATGCTCACAATCGAAAAACTGCATGGCACGCTTTTCGATAGCCCGATTCAAGGTCAAGGCAAACTCGCTTTCGCCGAGCAGCGCCTGTCAATCGACAAACTACAGCTGCAATCGTCCGCTAATCGCCTGACGGCCGACGGCACTCTGGCCGAAACCCGCTCCAACCTCGATTTTTCTATCGATGCGCCCAATCTCGCGGCGGTTTGGCCGGGACTTTCCGGCTCGATCAAGGGCAGCGGCATCGTACGCGGCAATTATTTAGACCCTGCCGTCAAAGCTCAATTGAATGCCAACAAACTCAGCTACCAAGATTTTAGATTCAGCCTGTTAACGCTCAATCTCGACTATGCCGAAGCCTTGGGCCAACGCTCGCAACTCGACCTAGTTCTGCAAGGCTTAGAGCAGGACGGGCAAACGATCGATGAATTGACGCTGCAAGGCTCGGGATCGTTGAGCGCTCACCGGTTCGACGCGAAGCTGATATCGGACATCGTGCAGCTTCAAACCGAGCTGACGGGCAACTTTAGCAAGCAACGCTGGCTTGCCTCACTGGAAAGACTCGACATCGACCCAGCGCAACTCAAGCAATGGCAACTCGAACGGCCTTGGCCGATTCGGCTGGATTTCGCCGGCGACGATCTCGGTGTCAACCTGCCGCAAAATTGTCTCGTTCAAGCCGATGCGGCGATCTGCCTTAGCGCTGACGGTTCGATCGAGCGCCGCCTGAACGCCACTGCCGAATTGCGCAATATCGATTTGGCCACGGCTAAACCGTGGTTGCCCGAAAACTTAAGCCTTGCCGGTGCGATCAATGCCATCGCCAATTTACTGAAACGAGGCGAACGCCTGACGGCCGATGCCGAAGCCGCAGTCGCCAACGGATCGCTGCAACTTTCCAGAGACGGCGAAAAGCCACTTATTTTTGCTTTATCCGAAACTCGGCTAAAAGCACAATACGGCGACGAGCGGCTCGATGCCGAGTTGCGTATCGGTTTGACCGGCGAGGATTTTATCAGCGCGCAAATCAAAACCGCACCGCTCGCCGCAACAAACGCACAGTCTTTGACAGGCAACTTGCAAGCATCGATTGCCGACTTAAACCTAGTCGATCAACTCGTGCAGGATATCGAAAACCTCAAAGGCCGGATCACGGCCGACCTGACTCTAGCCGGCGACACCGAACGACCGGAAATCAGCGGCCTGCTGCAACTCAGCAATGCCGAACTCGATGTACCTGAAATCGGCATTCATCCGCACAATATTAACCTCAGATTGTCGGGGCAACCGGGACAACCCGAACAGTTGGCCTTGTCCGGACGCATCGATTCCGGTAAAGGCTCGCTCTATCTCGACGGCACCTTCGAGCTGAATCCGGAAACAGCTTTTCCGGCGGAACTATCAATCACCGGCAGCGAATTCGAAATAGCCCGAATTCCCGAAGCCGAAATCAGCGTCTCACCGCGCCTGACGGTCAAGCAAAGCGAAGCGGCAATCCGAGTCGTCGGCGACGTTACCGTCGACAATGCCGAGTTGAAACTGGTCGAATTACCGGAAACCGCGATCGCTCCCAGTGCCGATGAAATCATCATCAACCGGGAAATTATCGAGGAGGAAAAAACCGCTTTAAATCTGCAAACCGATATCGGCATCTTGCTCGGCGAACAGGTGCGCTTCTCCGGCTACGGCATGGATACCCGGCTGACCGGCAATCTGCGTTATACTTCTTCGCCCGGTACGCAACGCATGCTCGGACGGGTTGCAATGAAAGATGCGAGATACAAGGCTTACGGCCAGGATTTGACAATTGCGAAAGGCGAATTTTTATTCAACGGACCGGTGGATAATCCGTGGTTAAACTTCGAAGCGACACGCAAAGCCATCGGCGAAGATGTGACTGCGGTATTGACCGTAACCGGGCCGGCCAAATCGCCGCAAACAAAAGTATCGAGCCGGCCGCCGATGCCGGAATCCGATGCACTCGCCTATCTGCTGACCGGCCGGTCGTTACAACGTACCGGCGAATCGCAAGCCAACATACTGGCTAAGGCCGCGATTAACTATGGAGCCGGCGAACTTTCGTGGCTCAGCAACCAATTAGGATTCGACCAATTCGAGATCGAGGAAGCACAGCGTCTCGAAGACACCGCCGTGCGCCTCGGCAAATACATCAATCCCGATTTATATCTGGGTTTTTCATTAGGCCTGTTTTCCAATACCTATGCCGTCATTTTGGAACAAAAATTGACTCAACATTTTAGTCTGCAGACCCGAGCCGGGGAGTCGCAAAGGATCGATTTGAAATACCGGTTGGAAAAAGACTGATTACTACTTGAAGGTACTGTTATGAAAAAGAAGCTACACGCTTTGTTCATCCCGCTATTCGTCCAACTGCCGGTTCACGATACCGACCTGACCAGCAAGCCGGTCAGCGTCTGGGAAGATATTCGCGAAAAAGGCAAGCTTATCGTTTTAACCCGCCACGCGCCGACGACGTATTACCACGACGACGCCACGCAACAAGGTTTCGAATACGAACTGACGCTGCAATTGGCACGGTCGCTGAATATCGACGTCGAATACAAGGTCTACGACAACACTTTCGACATCATGGCAGCGCTGGCGGCCGGCGAAGGCCATATCGCCGCGGCCGGATTGACCCCTAGCGAATACGGCGCGAAACATTTCCAGTACGGGCCGAGTTACAAAACGGTCGAACAACAGGTCGTTTGCAACAAACGCGGCAAACTGCCGAAGACTAATGAAGACCTGTTGAATCATTCACTGCTGGTCATTACGGACAGTCGTAGCGATGAAAAACTGTCCGAAATCAGGCAGCAGTACCCTGAACTATCATGGCAAAGCACAACGGCGTTATCGACCGAGCAAGTTCTCGAACAAGTCGCCAACGGCGCAGTCGATTGCACGGTCGTCGAATCGAATATCGTTACAGTTAACCGCCTGCATTTTCCTAATCTAATCAACGCCTATACCCTATCCGAAGAAAAACTGGCCTGGGCATTGCCGAACAATTCCTCAACTCTCAGGCAATACATCGGAAATTGGCTCGCGCGCATACAAAGCGACTCGACGCTAAAAGCGATCAACGAACGCTATTACGGCTATGCCGAATTGTTCGACTACCATGATGCTGCGGTTTTTTTGCAACGCGTCAAAAAACGCCTACCCAAATACAAATCTTATTTTAAACAAGTTGCGGCCGACTACAACATTCCATGGACACTATTGGCAACCCAGGCTTACGGCGAATCGGAATGGAACCCTGACGCGAAAAGCCCGACCGGCGTACGCGGTTTGATGATGCTAACCAACAATACCGCAAAATCGCTGGGCGTAAATGACCGTCTCAACCCCAGACAAAGCATCCGGGGCGGTGCAAAATACATGCAGCAATTGCTGAAAAGAATTCCTCAAGAAGTTGCCGAAGAAGACCGCATCTGGTTCGCGATGGCCGCCTACAATATCGGCATCGCCCACCTGTACGATGCACGCGAACTGGCCAGAAAAATGGGCAAAAACCCGAATGTCTGGGCCGATATCAAACAAGTATTGCCGCTGCTGTCGGAAAGGCGACATTTCAAAAACCTGAAATACGGCTATGCGGCCGGCAAGGATTCGGTCAAATATATCGACCGTATCCGACTCTATCATGACCTGCTGCGTAAAACGGAAACCTCGACGACGATTTAATTGTTATTACGCATATTTTCCGAACCTTGGCAGGGGCCGGGTTTACAAACCAGACCTAAAGGTTTCGACTTTGGCCAAAGCTAGCCGAATTACTTGGGACAATCTGTGACATTGGGACGGACTAAATAACCCGTCCCGCACAAGTTTCCATTTATCTAGGGAGTCGAATACTCCTTATTTATATTAAGCTTTCACTTTGTTTATCCCCAAAGTGCATTTCGCCTAACCATTCCCAAGCCACCTAGTAGAGCGCTACCGAACAACCACACTGCACCCGGGAGCGGAACAGCAGAAACCGTAATCGTATTCCCGGAGCGGCTAAAAGCCATCGTATCGGAACTAAAATCGATTCGATAGTTACCATCGTCTCCGTTGTTTCTTATGGAATCACCTAAATTTATGCCTGCCGCGGCTTCATCGGTTGTCAACCGATAATCCGCCACAAGATACAAGTAACTACCTTCGGCCAATGTAACTTCGAAAGCGGGATCCCTGCGAAAATGAATAGAACCGTTTGCCGCGCCTTCTTCCTCGTTTAGACTATTTAACGTAATAATATCGTTGCTTATGGAATTACAATTATTATTGATATCGTCGCAACGCGCCAAATGATTTGCAGCGTTGAGCAGGGGATTTTCGGAACCATCATCCAAGTAAAAATGAGTATCCGGATCTAAATAAGTAAATCTGCCGTCCCCATTTAAGTCGACTGCATCATCCGGCGAGTTACTCGTACTTTCGTATGCCAACAAATTAACCTTAAATGTTCCTGCCGACTGCATCACGATTTTCCAAGTATCGAAAGTTGTTCCTTCTTCTACTTTATAAATAATTCCTTCAACGGGTAATGTACTAGCGGCCTGAGCCGGCGTCATGAACAAGCCGCTTATCAAGCCGACTACTGCTAAAGATTGTGCCAAATGCTTCATTCTTTCAACCTCATTGTTTTATTTTATTGATTATTAGGATTTCGTGATAAATAACTTCCTGGAACTATGCGCTTTGCTGAGGATTCGGTAACTCGCTTGGCAGGACGCCGTGAATACGACCTTGTAGGCTTGACGGCGGAATCTGATTGCCATGGATGGCATTAATGCAGATTTTGCAGGAGCAAAAATCTGCCCTGCCGCCGACACCTGCCAATCGAGGAACCGAACCCTCCGTAAAATAGGGAAGTTATTTACGACCAAATCCTTATCGTTTTAGGTTTCGTAGCTATTTCCTAAAAGAATGCGTGAGTACTTGACATCACGTTAATATGTAAACACTTAATCTTTCCATTAAAATATAGAAAAGGACTTCTTTAAATTTATCACTTTCCGCAATCGTTACGACTAATGTCACTTAGATGGAATTTAATTATTCACGCACTGTGACGGCCGGTCTGCTACCAAAATTAATCTAACAAATGGTGTTTGTCGCCTTGCTTCCAACGGACGTCTTCAATTCTTAGTCAATATCTATGCCACTATGCATGTAACCTTTTAACTTAGGGGACTAGAGAGATTACCTGTTTATTTGTATAAAAACATTTTTTTAAAACTGAGTGATATGCCATAACAATAATGTGAAATAACACACATTTTTACCCGCCTTTATCCCTCGGTATTTTTGCGAAAACTCAGTACCTCTTTTGACGCTTTTGTATCGAATAGCGCATTATGTTGGTGCAAAAAAGACAAATCGAATACACAGCATTCCTACTCAGTTTTGCGATTAGGCTGTTTCGATAAGACTTCCAATCCTTATACAATGACGAATATAGCCCATTAGCGACCAGCTCAACGTTTCCTTTATAAAACTGGCAGCAATATTGCTTAATTTAAATTGAATTTGGAATTGTGGGATTACGAGGTAATCTGTTTTAGATTCCTTTTCAAAGGGTCATGTTATTTTCGATTTACTCTTGTTCAAGGGGATTATCATGAAAAAAGTTGCCGTTCGACAAATGACAAAAAGTGAAGACCGAAGCGGTTCGATCAAGATGGTGGTGTTACAGCTTGTTTCCGTCACTGTATTGGTCGCAATTCAATTGATGTAGCTTTTTGTTTGGCCTATGGCGCAACAAGCCGGCCTTTACCGAAAATAACGGTTTTGGGCTAATCAACCGGTTCGAAGCGCTTAACTTTAAACTTTCAAACCCTTCCCACGTGCCTCTAAAACAGGCATCCACAGCCATGGACGGCTTGCCAAGGGGCTAAATGCCTTGAGCATCGGCTTCGTTTTTAGCAGATTCTTTTTCGGCAGTTTCTTCGTCATTCTCGGCTGATGCAAGCGTCTCCATTGTGCGCCTTAGCCAACTATATACCCGCTTGACCATCATAGCTTCATCATCGTTAATGCTAGCTTGCCGATAATGCGTATTGTCTTTAGCCGCCAAGCGCCTTTTCGCAGAGCTAAAGACCTCATTCGGTATCTCACGACTGACCAATAGATCAAGCAACGGAAGCTCGGCCCGCCTAATCCATTCCACTGTTCTAGCGGCTGTATTACGCGTTGCCGGAATATCGATTATCGCCAATGCTTTAATATCGTCTTGCAAATCATTGTAAGCCTGCAAAGCCATCAATGCCCCCATACCATGACCGACGATCGCAATAGTTTCGTATTCCTTTTTTTCCAAGAAATTTAACGCCGCTCGTAAACGTGCCGTCGCCTCGACAAACAAGTCAAAATAATCTTCCACCTCGGCCCCAGATTCTCTTAACGGCATCTGTAGGGCTAACGTCGACCAACGATGTTTCGGTAATTCGGTTCTAAGCCCATGAATCAATGGCTTTCTGTCCGGATGCGCACCTTTATCGTGCAATATAATTGCCGCTTCTTTGATGCCCGGATATTCGGTCTCGGTATAGATACTTAAGAATTTGCGATCATTCGCTTGTAGCCAAACCATTTCGCCGACACTCAAGGTTTTGGTAATTCGTTCGGCATAATCGGCTTCGCGGGCGACATCGGTTGCGCCACAAACAAAGCTCCAGAATCCACCGATAAATACCAACCAATATTTCAGCCTATTCACCGTTTAACGACTCATTTGCCAATCATCGGGAAACCATTTGCGTTTTCCGGTAACGCGATTTGATCGCCATCGCCAAATCGTGTACCGCCATCGCATAATAAGAACTTTGGTTATAGCGAGTTATGACATAAAAATTGCGATGACCAATCCAATAGTCATCGCCAATAGATTTTCTAAGCAATACTAAATGCAGCGGCCCATCGCATTGACAATAGCGCGCTGGAATAACGGCTGCTTGCTTGAATTGAGGCAGCGTATATTGATGATTGACACCGGTTTCAAGCGTATGAGCTTGCGCACCGTTCAGTTTAGCGGGCGTCACAATCGGTTGCCCCGATTGCCAACCGTGTTGCGCGAAATAATTAGCCACGCTGCCGATAGCATCTTCAGGGCTCCATAAATCCTTGCGACCATTACCGTTAAAATCGACGGCCCATTTTAGAAAACTGGTCGGCATAAACTGTCCCAAGCCCATCGCGCCGGCAAACGAACCAACCGGCTTAGACGGATCGAAACCTTCCTTGCCGGCCATAATCAGAAAGTTTTCGAGTTCGCCCCGAAAATAGTCACCGCGCCTTTTATAGTCGAATGCTAAAGTCGTCAAAGCATCAATGATACGGTGATTACCGATATAACCGCCATAGGAGGTTTCAACACCGAGAATACCTAAAATATATTCTGCAGGAACGCCGTATTTATCCTCCGCGCGACGCAAAGTCTCGCCATGTTTCATCCAAAACGAAACACCGCTATTGATATGGCGTTCATCCAAAAATTTCGCGCGATAACGCGTCCAACCGCCCGGTGCCGGCTCCGCTCTCGATTTTGAAGCTTGATCCGATTTATGCAAATAATCCAAGGTCCATTGTTTGCGTTTGGCCTGTGAAAATAAGCCGTTTAAATAGTCTCGATTGAAGCCATGTTTTAGAACCATTTCATCGATAAAACGCCGCAACTCGCTATACCCCGCATAATCTCCGGAAACTGACGCGGCGCGATAGGGACCGATTTGTTTAGGCTGTAAGGAGGGTTTAGCAATCGGTTTGGCAACAACCGGATCGGACGCTTTATCGGCAGATTTTTGAAACGGCGAGTGCTGCTGAGCCGTTGAGGAACATCCGGTTAGCATTAAAATGATTACAGCTAGTTTTTTATACATCTTTAGGTTACCTGGCGGAAAAACTCGATTCGGAGATCTATTATAGGGTCCTTAAATTCAAATTAAGAGTTAAAAAATTTATTCCAATCTAGAATAGCGCGCTTAGCTTGCGCTTCATTAAAACAACCGTTGCCTTTCTGCGATTTGCCGAAGAAAAACATAACACCCTAATGCCGCGAGCAAATGCTTAAGAGTATGCCCACTAATACCATATAACCAATAATAGACACTACTATCCGCGACTTCAAAAGCCTTCGCCACACTATATAAACCGAAAAAAATCCAATAGGCCAGCCCATGGGTAAAACGGGGTTTATACATCACTAATATTAACGGCATCAGCAGTAATGGCAAGAATTGAACTAGACCGTATAAACGTAAATCGCCACGGCCTTGCAACTCGCTATAGTGCCAGTAAAAAACGGAAGCCAACCCGGTCAACAGTAGCGGATACAGTAACTTCGACGCGACCTCTTCAGATATATACTCGCCGACAATCACCAAAAAAAATGATATAAATGCCAAGGTCATCGGCAATCTATCCCAAATCAACGTGCGGTTATTCGGGTCCAGATGATAATAAATCGAACCGAATCCCACCAAGGCTACGCTGCAAAAAAAAAGTATGTAAGACGGTAAAATAACATTGACGATTTTAGAACGATCGACGGAAAAAAGAGTCTTGACACCAACCAATCCTACCAAGATAAAAGGCAAGTTGGACGCCACATTCAAAAAATGCTTAATGCCGAGCATTTCTCTTTGGTCGGCAAAATCATGATAAAACCGATCTTGGGGAATTGCCGGAAAAAAAAACATCAAGATCACAGAGAACAAAGCGATGGCTATCAATATCGAAGCCCGGTAGTCGAGATTATTTGTCATCATCAAGCATCATTCGAGATTTGCAAAAAAGAATTATATCCGGCAATTTATTATATATATCATGTAGTTATATATTCTCCTGATAAACAACCACCCGATTTCTTCCACTATGCTTGGCTCGATACATCGCCTTATCGGCCGCCTCGATCATCGCAGGATAACTTTTATACCCCGGAGAATACACAGCCAATCCGACACTAACCGTTAGTTCATGATCATGAAACCGCTCGCTCATGACTTTACCACGCTGCTCTATTTCACCCCGTATTCTTTCTGCGTAACCTGATGCGCCAGCTTGATCGGTATTACGCAACACAAATAAAAATTCTTCGCCACCGTAGCGGCCGATCAAATCGCCAGGGCGCGTCATGCTCCGCAAAATATCCGCAACAATCTTCAATACATCGTCACCTGCCTGGTGGCCGCATACATCATTAAAATGCTTAAATCGGTCGACATCGATAAAACCTACCGCGATTTTTGTTAATACCTGCGGTTCGCTTTCAAAAAGACGCGCCAAAAACTCGTTTATTACACGTTTGTTAAATAATTGCGTCAAAGGATCGATCTGCGACTCCTTTCTAGCTAAGGTATACTGCTTGGCATTCATCAACGCGATACCCAGTTCATTAACGATCGGCAATATTTCACCAAGAACCTTTTCATCCATTCCCCGACCACTCAACGAATTATCGGCATAGAGTACACCGACCAACTTGTTATGCCGTAAGACAGGCATTGCGATAAACTCGTCGACATTGATTCGATGAAGCATCTGTCGATCGAGACTATCGTCCTTTCTTATCAAGACCGGCTTTTTGTTGCGCAGACAATCCAATAATTTACCGGTGACTTCACCGATTGGAATTTCGAACGGTTGCAGTTCGTCTTCAAGAATCGACTCCGGCCACCAATGCGCGGCAATCAAGCCCCGGCGTTTCGGGTCGATATTTAGCATTATGACTCGATCGAAACCGAAATCGCTTTGAATCGCCTCTAACGTCCAAGGTAAAAATTCTTCCGGATCGAGACTCCGGTGAGGGATCGTTAATATTGAACCGTTCGAGACCACCCCTGCATTGCCTCCATTCGATTTTTCATGCCGGGTTTTGTTGCCGATGACGCTGAGTTTAATCGTTGCCTGCACCAATGTCGCTCTCAGTTTATGAATATTGGGAAATGAAATACCGTAAAACTCCCGGGTATTGGCCATTTCGCGATCGACATGTTCAAGTAACTGCTCCAAATTCAACTTATCGATATCGATAATTTTTAAGACTTCCTCTTGTAAATCCGGACTACAAATTTTTTCGCTGGACCCCACTCCTTGAACCCAAGCAATATAATTGGCAAACGAAATAATCGCGGTCTCGGTTTTATATTGAGCATACGGGGAGTCGGCGGACGGCATTTCGTGATGAAAGCCGATCATTGCGGTAATCGCAGGCGGTAAGTTCCAGGTCGCGCAGAAAACTAAACCGATTTCGGTATGCGTTAAACCGAAGAAAGTTTTCTCGCTTTCCATCAGCGATTGGTCGCTTTTATCGTATGCCGTTAAATAATCGCTATAAGACACACGCCCGTAACTTTCCAACACGACTTTGCCGACATCGTGCAACAAACCGCCTGTATAAATCATATCCGGATCGGGATGTTTCAAGGTTACGGCAATCGCCTTACTCATCGATGCGACGAACAAACAATGCTGCCAAAAAAACATCTGATTGAACGATTGCTTCGATTTATGCCGGATTAGCCGATTATAAAATAACTGATCCAAGGCGGCCTGCCTAACGGCTGAAAACCCGAGCATATTGACCGCATGCTTGATCGAAGTGATTTTTTTAGGCAGACAAAATGCCGCCGAATTAACTATCCTTAGCACTTTAGCCGCCAACGCCGGCTCCGTCTCGATCACTTTCGATAGATCTTTTACCCGGGTGTTTTCATCATTGGTAAGTTTAAGTAATTTAATAGCTGCAGCCGGAATCAACTGCAAATGCCTGACTTCCTTTTTTAGAACCGCGCGAGCCGCCTTGGCAATCCCTGCGGGATAGCCAAGCAAATCTTCGTTTGCTGAAGCGGTATTGTTATCCATAATAGTGGCTGCTTATATCGATTATCGTTAAAAATTGCAGAATGCAGGTAGATTATGTGAAAAACTTCAAGCCGGCAATGCGCAATTACCCATAACCTCTACCCTAGAACATAAAATTTCAATAGTTTTAACACCTTCTGTTCGTACTAAGGATTTCGTGACAAATAACTTTCTGAACCTATGTGCTTAGAAACGGATTCGGCAACTCACTTGACAGCCACCGACACCTTTCAATCGAGTTACCGAACCTACCTACTCTATACCTTTCGTACTTCAAATTTCGGCAGTGCCTAAGGAGGCACCCCTGTGTCGAATTTTGACCTGCGATGGGTATACATTGAAAAATAAAGAAGTTATTTATGAGCAAATCCTTAAATCTTGTCGAAATGCGTTTTGATCCGGCATTAACACCTATACATTTCTCAAACTAATTATGCCTTGATTTAAGCACACCACGAACTGCGATCTCTTGAACTACTCGGAAGCGCCTACCCCGGATCCAACCGACAGAATTAGGATAAAGGTTATATGATTTTCAAGCAGATATTTGAGAACTATGAAACGTATCAAGCAATTGTCCAGTGATATTTTGCCCTCCGCTCTGATTTTCCCGATGAACTGAATTACATTCGCTTACCTATTTTGAGTAACTTCTGCTATATTCACTCGCCAACAAGAAATGAAAGCACATTCCGAATCATCATTTTAGACGGAAAATTACAAGAACAATCAATGCTATCAGGACGCAAATATGTCAGAGTTTATTTATGTGTTAACCGTTATTTATTTTATTTTTGTTGTTAAAGAGGCCGAAGGGGAGAACATCGCTGCATTTTGTCTTCGTGTCTTACCAGGCATTTGGTCGCCTATACAAAAATCGTATGCAAATCTACGCGATCGTTTCTTTAGTTTAATCAACTTTAAACCGACTAGCTTCGCATAAAACAGCGCATTGGGTACTTACTGAAAAAAATGGCTGAATCAAAAACTTACCTGAATGTGCCGTATGCTCAAAAAGATGCGGCTAAAGCGCTCGGCGCAAGATGGGATCCTGCCCAAAAGAAATGGTATGTCCCAGGCAATAAAGACATATCACTTTTTGCGCAATGGCAATCACAAGACGCAGCACCCAAGTCGACTGTGGCTTCCGATACTGGATCGGCTTCATCCAAAAGAAGCCACACAACTAATAACGTCGGCTCGGGCGTTATTACCTATGCAACAGATAAAGACTTTGTAGCCTATAGCGGTGATGAGCCGCCATGGGAATAAACTTATCTTGTGAAAATAAACAAAATATACTCATCGAAAAATCAAAATTCGGCACCTGGATGACCCTCAAAAGTCGCCGTGAACCCAGAACCCAGAACCCAGAACCCAGAACCCAGAACCCAAATTATCTAAGACAATTAACCATGGCCAATGGGCTATGGAATTTAGGTGCAGGATGAATACGTCCATATAGACTCTATGCCGGTCCCTCACCTAGCGTTAGGTGAGGGACCGATCACCCCGGCGCCTCCTTAAGCATTGCCGAAATTTGAAGTGCAAAAGGCACAACCTCCCGCAACACTGAGCTTTGTAATTCTTTTCACTTGTCGCCACCGAGCAAAGAAACTCAGAAAACAACAGCAAATAAAGCCACTCGAAGCTCGTAATCAAATTGATCGATTTTGTGCCGCTATCGATTTACTGCTAACCTTCAGGCTTTAAAAAGTAACCATGGATCCATTGTGAATAGCTGTTCCGTTCAAGCCATTGCCAAACAAAGCCGTCTTGCGGCACGTCAATTATCATCGACATCAGAGTCACTGCGTAATCTTGCACTTTCAAAAATGGTCGACTCGCTTCAATCAGCTAAACGCCGAGTTTTAGAAGTCAATGCCGAAGAAGTCGAAAAAGCTCGGCAAGCCGGGCAGTCCAATGCATTGGTCAAACGTTTGACGATCGACGATAAAGTTTTTCAATACATGATATCCAGGCTAAATGAAGTCGCTCGGAGACCGGACCCTTTGAATCGCGTACTCGAAGGCCATACCAATCCCGCCGGGCTTCAGGTGTTTAAAAAATCGGTACCGCTTGGCGTCATCGGTATCATTTACGAATCCAGGCCTAATGTCACCACCGACGCAGCCGGGGTCTGTATCAAAAGCGGTAATGCCGTCATCTTGCGAGGCGGATCGGAAGCACTGCAAACCAACATGCTCCTGGCAGATGCTATGATTGAAGGCGCTGTAGCTGCAGGACTTCCGGAACATGCGATACAGATTATCCGTATGCCAGGCCATGAAGCTGTTGGAGAACTGCTCATGATGGACGACTATGTGGACGTGTTGATTCCGCGCGGCGGCAAGGACTTGATCAAACGTATCGCCGAAGGTACCCGAATTCCTGTCATCAAACATTACGACGGCATCTGTCATCTCTATATCGCGGCAGACGCGGACCCTGCTCAAGCGGTCGATCTAGCGATCAATTCGAAATGCCAAAGCATTCAAGTCTGTAACGCACTTGAAACCTTATTGATCGACCAAAAATGCGCGGAACAAATGCTACCGCTGCTTCAGGCGGCATTTGACGCAAACAATATCGAACTACGCGGCTGCGAAAAGACACAAAAGCTCTTACCAGGCATTGCCCCAGCGACAGAAGAAGATTGGCATAGCGAATATCTGGCGCCGATACTTTCAATAAAAATCGTCAACGGCATCAACGAAGCGATTGATCATATCAATCACTATGGGTCGGGGCATACCGATGTCATTGTTACGCAAAGCCTTAACATGGCTCAACAATTCGAGCATCAGGTTGATTCAGCCTCGGTATTGATCAATGCTTCCACAAGATTATCGGGAGGTGGCGACTACGGCTTGGGATCAGTAGTCGGCATCAGCACCGACAAACTACACGCCCGCGGCCCGGTTGGGCCGGATGAACTGACAACCTATAAATGGGTAGCCTATGGCAATGGCCATTTGAGGAATTAACCTGAAAAGGGCAGTTGGCATGTGTTGTAGACCGTTCGTGCTGAGCCAAGTCGAAGCATGAAGGACCTACAACACTTTCACCGGCCTGGTGAAGCCTCAAACTACCCTTCACCCTTCGACAGGGCTCAGGGCGAACGGTAGCTTGAGGATCTCAACTGCTCTTTTTAAGATTAACCGATACCCAGCGTAGATTAAATTCGGCGCCGGGGCTGTTCATGTAGGCCCTATGCCAGCATGGAGCTGGTATAGGAAATAACTGGAGTCAGAGCAAAATTAAATGCCTAACATTGCGCTCAACCGCAAGCCGGAAATTGTTAAACCGACTGGATCGTGATAATTTTGGACAGCATTTTGGAAAAACAACAAAAAAGGCTTAGTCGAAACCGACTAAGCCTTTGAATTTGTTGGAGCTGGTGATGGGACTCGAACCCGCGACCGGCTGATTACAAATTAGTAAGCCCTATATTCTCCTGGGTTCTCCACAAGCCAATTATTATATATAAAACAATAATATATGAAATTCCGCAAAACCATTCTTTTCTATTATTTTCCCTCAAAATCGACTAAAATCCTAACCCATACCTAACCCAGAATCCTAACCCCAAAAACGGAACGGAGCCGGAGCCATGGCAAAAAACACAATGAATTTTTCTAAAGGCAGGATCGAGGCGATACCCCTGCCATCTGAAGGACAGCGATTCGAATTTCATGATACGCAAGCCAAGGGTCTGTTATTAAGGGTATCTTCTGCCGGCACCAAAACATTCTGTTTTTATCGTTGGATCAAAGGTGCCTCAAAACCGGAACGCATTACTTTAGGCCGATTTCCAGCAATGACGGTGGAGCAGGCTCGCAGTAAAGCTGCCCAATTAAACGCCGCAGTCGAAAATGGTGAAAATCCGAATGAACCGTTAAAGCTTCAAAAAGCAGAACCTACGCTGTTGGAGTTATTCGACGATTTTATCGAGCATAAGCGCAATAAAAAAGGCCAGCACTTGTCGCCCAAAACCGTTCAAGAATACCGTAAATCGTTTACTTGCTATTTGGAACCTTGGTCCAAACGCAAATTATCCAAAATCGCTTCTGCAGAAATGTCAGCCCTGCACAAAAAGCTGGGCAAAGACCGGCCCACTACCGCCAATCGAACGATGGCTTTAGTATCAAGCCTTTACAATTTTGGAATTCTGGAACGCTCATACAAGGTCACAAATCCCGCTGAAAAAATTAAAAAATATCCTGAAAACGAGCGGGATCGATTTTTATACCCCGACGAGCTTCCACGATTTTTCGATGCCTTGGCTAAAGAAGAAAATCCTGATATGCGCGATTATTTTCTGGTGGCCTTGTTAACCGGGGTTAGGAAATCGAACGTTCTAGCGATGCGTTGGGATGAAATTCATTTAGAACGAGGCGAATGGCGAATCATTACCAAGGGCAATTCCGCTCAAACAGTAACCTTATCACCCGAGGTCATTGATATTTTAGCAAACAGAAAACTCCGCGCTCAGAGCGAGTGGGTTTTTCCCGGTACAGGTAAGACAGGTCATTTGGTAGAACCCAAAAAAGCTTGGCAACGATTGCTTGAACGCGCAGGACTCTCCGATTTACGCATTCATGATTTACGCCGCACGTTAGGCAGTTGGCAAGCGAAAACCGGAGCTAGTCTGTTGACGATTGGCAAAAGCCTCAATCATAAGAGCACCCAATCCACCGCGATTTATGCGCGGCTCGATCTCGACCCCGTCAGAGAGTCGGTCAATCGTGCAACGGCGGCCATGTTGAATGCGGCAAAAAACAGCGCTTAAAACTATTAACCGAAACATTCCAAGAAACCCGGATGATTTATTGAGTGCTATACGAAATCCTGGATGAAAAAGTACTCAAATGCCGCATGGGGATATGAATAATTACTCCTATTGTAATGCGCGGCTCGTTGACCGCTTTTTTGTCCGAAATATGGGTTTTTAGCGATAATTAAATCGTATGGCCGGTATCGACAGCCGTCAATTAATATTTATTTTGCAGGGACAACAAACGGCACAAATAAGCTGCCATTTAAAATGTAAGTGCGATTAGCTTGTGTAACCGCACATTTCGAAGCCAACATTCCTCCGATTACGCTAACGCTAATCGTAGCTACGCCGGCTCCTGTCGGGTCAATCAAAACCGTAATATTGATTTACGAAATCGCTAGAATCTGTGCAGGGCTACTGTTAATCTGTTTAGTATGAATGGACAGAACAACAAAGGGGTACAACAACGGCTGATCGATGCCGCCATGCAGTGCTTTCTCGATGACGATTATCATCGAGTCACTACCCGACAGATTGCCGCTGCGGCCGACACCAACGTGTCAATGATCCGCTACTACTTCGGTAACAAGGAGGGACTCTACGAGGAGATGATCCGCAGCACCCTGCAACCGCTGCTCGACGTGCTCGAAAGTTCCCTGCTCTCAACCACCGAGGGGTTTGCCGATTACTTCCGTATCTACTACCGCACCATGCGTGAGAACCCGCGCTTCCCGGCACTGGTACTCAAGGTGCTTGCCCTCAATCAGGGGCCGGGCAAGCGTTTCATTCACCAATTGCTGGAGCGTGGTCGGCAACGCGGGCGGGAGAAGATCGAAACGCTCAAACTGCATGGGCTGGTCGGGCCAGATGTCGATGCCGATGCGGTGCGTATTACTTTTGTTAGTCTTGCCATGATGCCGATGCTGATCAAACCGGTGTTCGAGAAACAGATGGGGCGGGAGATGGATGAGGAGTTTCTCGAACAACTGGCCACCTTCAGCGGGCGACTGTTCAGCTCCGGGTTGTTACCCGGGAAGGAGGGATGAGATGGGCACACTTCAACGCAACGCCTTCAAGGTAAAGATATTCCAGCGCGCTATGCGTTTCGCCAACGCGCTGACCTCGTTGACCAACAAGTTGATGCCTCCGCCGTTTCGCATTATTCAAATCGGCAGCGCCTACTGGCAGTCGCGCGCACTCTACGTGGCGACTGAGCTAGGTGTCGCCGATGCCATTGGTGACGACGAGATGGCAAGCGATGAAATAGCCGATAGACTGGTTCTGCACTCCGACTACCTCTATCGCCTGATGCGTATGCTCGCCTCCATAGGCGTCTTTGAGGAGTGCAGAGAAAGGCACTTTCGCAACAATAAACTCTCCGACTGCTTGCGTAGCGGCTCTCCGCAGAACGTGCGCGAGATGGTGTTATTGCATAACTCTCCCGAGATGAGTCGTCCCTGGTTTGAGACGCTCGGCCCCGCTCTGCGCAACGGCGAGGTGCCCTTTGCGCAGAGCCACGGCGAGGATCTGTTCGACTACCTCGATCACCACCCGAAGTTCGACGCCCTGTTCACAGGAGCGATGGAGTCGGTCGAGGCCCTCACAGGTACCGACTATCTTGATGATTTTGACTGGGGGCGCTTCGAGCGCCTCATCGACGTCGGCGGCTCCAACGGCAGCAAGGCGCTCGCCATCCTCAAGAGGAATCCAAGATTGAAGGCACTGGTTTTCGATCGACCGCAGGTGATCGAAAACGCCGCCGCCGATTGGCGTGACAAGTGCGTATTCTGATTAATTTGAACACTGA
This sequence comes from Gammaproteobacteria bacterium, assembly GCA_018830325.1. Lineage (GTDB taxonomy): Bacteria > Pseudomonadota > Gammaproteobacteria > Methylococcales > Methylomonadaceae > Methylotuvimicrobium. Next base: position 110 of record JAHJSQ010000145.1, on the reverse strand, counting down.
TTCTGGACGAACGTGAACACCTAAAACCTAACGCATCGGTGGACGTGAATTTTTACGCCAAGTGTTCAACTTGAGTCAAGGAATTCATTTTTTTTCGCATCGATTCTCCT